>JAZRFD010000021.1:0-18981 GCA_045661185.1 Eubacteriales bacterium
TTTTCCAAACGCATACTGAATCAGCGTTGTGCCGTCCTTGTTATACAAATTTCCGTCAATTGAACAATAATTGGGATTGTTGGAATCCACCGTAAAACGTACAAGGCTACGGCAATCCTGAAAGGCTCTGTAGCCGATGCTGGTCACGCTTTGCGGAATGTTAATGCTCGTCAAGCCTGTGCACCAAATAAACGCCCACTGTCCAATGCTTTTAACTCCCTCCGGGATCGTAACGCTTGTAAGACTGTCGCAACAGTGGAATGCTTCTTGGCCGATCGTTTTCAGCTTTGCGGGCATTGTAATGCTTTCAAGATTGGTACAGTTATAGAACGCATAATCACCGATGACTGTAATGCTATCGGGCATCGAAATGCTTTTCAGATTGGTAGCCCCCTCAAAAGCCTGTGCCAGAATCTGCGTTACTGCTTTTCCCTCGATTTTTGCGGGAATCTCAACCGTTTCCCCAACATTGGCGGGATCGGCCGCCTTGACACCGTACGTGCCGTTTGCCAAGGGGGAATAAACCAAGCCGTCCTTTGTGATTTCCTTTTTTCCCTCTTCCTGGGACATATTGCAAGCAACCAGCGTCATTGCCAGCATTGCAATCATCAAAACAATCGCTAATAGCTTTGTTTTCATGATTCTTCTCCTTACAAAATTTGATTATACCTTACGGTTTTTATAGTTTTCCAAACAGCTTTTCCGCGACGCTCTGCATCTCCTGTGGCATCGGCGCGTAGAGATGGAGCTCCTCGCCCGTGCGCGGATGCTTGAAGATCAATTCGCCTGCGTGCAGGCATTGGCCCATGATGAGGGAGCGGTGTCGGGATTCAAACCTGGTGTTTCCTCCGCCGTATAGAGTGTCACCGAGGAGCGGATGCCCCACAGAGGACATATGCACGCGGATCTGGTGGGTTCTTCCCGTTTCCAATTCGCATCGCAGGAGTGTAAAGGAATTTCCGTCCGCTTCGCCGCGCGCCATGACGCGCCAATGCGTGACGGCCTCACGCGCGCGCAATTCGGGGTTGCGGATCACCGCCATTTTCTTGCGGTCGACCGGGTGACGCCCGATCGGCGCGTCCACCGTTCCCGCGTCCTCGCGGAAATTTCCGACCGCGATAGCGGTATAAATGCGGTTGATATGATGCCCCTTGAGCTGCTCGGACAGCGCGAGATGCGTTTGATCGTTCTTTGCCACGACCAAAAGTCCGCTCGTATCCTTATCAATACGGTGCACGATGCCGGGGCGGATCACACCGCCCACACCCGAAAGGCTGCCGCCACAATGGTACAAAAGCGCGTTGACAAGCGTTCCGTCGGGGTTGCCCGCCGCGGGATGCACGACCATCCCCACGGGTTTATTGACCACGATCAGGTCGTCATCCTCGTACACAACGTCGATCGGAATATTCTGGGGAATCGCCTCCATCGGCTCGGGCTCGGGGAGTGTGACCTCCACGCAGTCTCCCTCGCGCATGCGGTCATTTTTATTGGCCGCGCGGCCGCAGACGGTAACGCTTCCCTCCTCGATCAGCTTCACGGCTGCCGAGCGCGAAAGTCCGCCCTTATCGGACACAAAGCGGTCAAGGCGCACGCCCGCGTCGCCCGCGTCTGCGATCAGCGTCAGCGTCGCGTCGCTTTCAAGCTCATTCCACTCCGTTTTCATCGTCCTGCGCCCCGTTGTTTTCTGCGCGTTTTTTGGCCGCATCGCGCTTGGCATCCTTGATGATATCCAGCACGAGGTAGCCGATCAGCATACCCGCGCCCACGCAAACGAAGGAATCCGCGATATTAAACACGGCAAAATTGATGAGTGTGAAGTCGATAAAATCAATAACGTACCCCAAAAAGATGCGGTCAATCATGTTTCCGATACCGCCGCCGATGATCATGGCGATGGCAACCTGCATCCATTTGCCGGTCGGGCGGAAGCGGAATAGGTAGACCGTCAACGCCACGATGGCAACCGACGAAAAGGTCATAAAGACCCAGCGGCTGTCATCAAGCATGCCAAACGCCATGCCCTCGTTTCGCACGTAAGTAAAGTGCAGAACGTCCTCCCAAAGCGGAAAGGATTCATAAAGCTCCAGATTGCGGACCGTCAGCCATTTGGTCAGCTGGTCAAGGCCTACGGAGCCTACGATGATCGCAATTAAAATCCAGATCATATCATTCTCCTTGATAGGTGCGAGGAAGGAAAATAAGGTCTTCCTTCCTCGCAGGTTAAAATCAGTATTTCAGAATTTCACGGCAACGAGCGCAGAGGAATCCGTCCTCACCAAGATCCTCGCCCTCGGTGGAATAGCTCCAGCAGCGTTCGCACTTGCAGCCGTCGGCAGGCTCAACCAGCACGCCAACACCCGAAAGTCCCTCGGTATGAGCGCCCGCGGGTGCATCGTCCTCCACGAGCTTGACACCCGAGACGATGAACACGGTGGGAAGCTCTGCGCCAAAGCTGTTCAGGAGTGCCAGCATATCGGCATCCTTGGTGTACAGCGTGATCTTTGCCTCCAGAGACTTACCGACGAGCTTTTCAGCGCGCGCCAACTCCAGCGCCTTCATCACGTCGTCGCGCATCTCAAAGAGTCGGTTCCACTTCTCTGCTACGTCCCCAAAGGTCAGCGCCTCGTCGTATGCGGGCATATCGTTAAGGAACACGCTCTCGCAATTGTCGCCGGCCTTGTGCGGGATCGCCTGCCACATCTCCTCTGCGGTAAAGGAGATCATGGGCGCGAGCAGCCGTACCAAGCCCGAGAGGACGAAGTACATTGCGGTCTGCGCGCTGCGGCGGGGCTCACCGTCGGTGCGACCCGTATAGACGCGATCCTTGGTGATATCAACATAGAGCTTGGAAAGCTCGGTGGTGCAGAAGTTGTTGATGGCATGGTATGCCACGTGGAACTCATAGCGCTCGTAGGCTTCTCTGACCGTACGGGTCAGCCCGTTCATCGCAGAGATCACCCAACGGTCGATCTCGCAGAGCGAATCAAACGGAAGCGCGTTCCGATCGGGATCGAAATCGTTGAGGTTTGCGATGAGAATGCGGACCGTGTTACGGATCTTGCGGTACGCGTCGGACAATTGCTTGAAGATCGGGTCGGACACGCGTACGTCCACGCGATAATCCGCAGACGCCACCCACAAACGAACCAGATCGGAGCCGTACTTTTGCACCATATCGGACGGAACGATGACGTTACCGATCGACTTGTGCATGGCCTTTCCTTCGCCGTCAACGACCCAACCGTGGGTCAGAACGGTCTTGTAAGGTGCCTGCGCCTCGCCGCGCGCGCCGATGGCGGTCAGGAGCGAAGACTGGAACCAGCCTCTGTACTGGTCGGCCCCCTCAAGATACATATCAGCGGGCCACTTCTGATCGGGATTGTCCTCGAGCACCGAGAAGTGCGAGGAGCCCGAATCGAACCAACCGTCAAGCGTGTCGGTTTCGGTGGTGAAGGTCTTGCCGCCGCACTCGGGGCAAACAAAGCCCTCGGGAAGCAGCTCGGCAGCCGTTTTTTCATACCATACGTTTGAGCCGTACTCGCTAAACAGCTCGGACACGCGCGCAATGGTCTCATCGTTGCAAATGGGCTTTTTGCAGCAGTCGCAGTAGAATACGGGAATGGGCAGACCCCAATGGCGCTGACGGGAGATACACCAATCGGCTCTCTCTCTCACCATACTCTTGATGCGGTCGCCGCCCCACTCGGGCAGCCATTCGACCTTATCGCAAGCCTCTACGGCTTCATCCTTGAACGCATCGACCGAGCAGAACCACTGGGGGGTTGCGCGGAAGATGATCGGATTTTTACATCTCCAGCAATGCGGGTACTCGTGCTCGATCTGCGCCGACGCAAAGAGCGCGCCCGTTTCCTTCATATCTGCAAGGATCGCGTCGTTGGACTGGTCATAACGCAGTCCCGCAAACTTCCCTGCCTCCTCGGTCTGATATCCGCGATCGTCCACGGGAACGAGAGGCGGAAGTCCATAACGACGGCAGGTGATATTATCGTCCGCACCAAAGCCGCCCGCGGTGTGCACGCAGCCCGTACCGCTTTCCATCGTGACGTAGTCGGCAACAACGACAAGACTCTCACGGTCAAGGAAGGGATGCTGCGCGGTCATGTATTCGAAATCCTGACCCTTATAGCGTGCCACGATCTCATAATTCTCAATGCCGCCCTCCAGCATCGTGCGTGCGCAAAGCGCCTCGGCAACGATGTAGCACTCGCCGTTTTCCGCCTTGACGATCACGTAATCGTCGTTCGGGTTGAGCGCGATTGCCTGGTTGCCGGGCAGCGTCCAGGTCGTGGTCGTCCAGATGATAAAGTAGGTGTTGGCAACGTCGCAAACACCTGCGAGCTTGCCTTGGTCGTCCTTGACACGGAACTTGACATAAATAGAGGTACAGGAATCGGTCTGATACTCGATCTCTGCCTCGGCAAGAGCCGTTTCGTCGTTCGGGCACCAATACACGGGCTTAAGTCCCTTGTAGATGTAGCCCTTCTTATACATTTCGCCAAAGACCTTGATTTCGCGCGCCTCAAACTTTTTGTCCATCGTCAGATAGGGCTTTTCCCAATCCGCGGTGATACCGAGGCGGATAAATTGCTCCTTCTGAATGTTGATAAAGTTTTCTGCGAACGCGTAGCACGCGTTGCGGAACTCGGGAATGGACATTTTTTTGCGGTTGAGCTTGCTCTGCTTGATGATCGCAGACTCAATAGGCATACCGTGGTTGTCCCAACCGGGCGTGAACGGTACGCGGTATCCCGTCATTGCGTGATACTTGTTGATAAAATCCTTGAGGATCTTATTCAGCGCATGACCCATGTGGATGTTTCCGTTGGAGAACGGAGGACCGTCGTGCAGAATATACAGAGGCTTATCCTTTGCGTTCTCCTGCATCTTGTTGTAAAGGTCGATCGAATCCCAATATTTGAGCATTTCGGGCTCGCGCTGCGGCAGTCCCGCACGCATGGGAAATTCGGTCGTGGGCAGATTTAATGAACTGGTGTAATCCTTTGCCATTTTTTCTCTCCTATTTTTTGATCCGTTTCGGATGATTTACAAATAAAAAACGCCGCGCAGTCAAAAGACTGTGAGGCGAACATTCCGCGGTACCACTCACCTTCGCGGCAAAAAAGCCGCGCACTCGTGCACGTTGTGCTTGCCTTAACGCGGACATACGGGCGCGCCTACTGACAGGTGTGTTCGTCACGCCGACTCGGAAGCGATCCCCCATTGAGCAAAGCGACTGCGTGCTCGCACCAACCGCACGCTCTCTGCAAGTCCTCTTACTCGGGAGGTCTTCGTCAACATCATTCCAAAGTAGTATACCATACCTTTTTCCATTTGTCAACACTTTTATTATAAATATTTAATCTCATACTGCACGCGTATGTACGAAACCGCACGCGCATCGGCCTTACATTCGGGCAAACGCACGCCGTGTTCGGTGCGCCCGCGGGAGCGCTCCGCAAGATCGGCTACTCGGGCAACCTCAATTTCGAGGTCGGTGGCAACTATTTCAATAAAGATCCCGACCACCTCGTACCCGAGGCTCTGCGCCATTTGGCAGAGATCGGAAAAGGGATGTTGGCGTGAGGTTTTTATGAGGGGGACTTTTTGAAAAAAGTCCCCCTCATGCTCCCCTCAAAAACTTTCGCCGCATGGGTTATATATTTCCTACGGAGGCTATGCAAACAAAGCATACCCTCTTTTGTTTGTGCGCGGTGAAAGTTTCGTGATGCAGTACAGGCTCTACTATACGGGAAAGTTTAGTATGTATGCGGAATGAAAGCTCCCGCAAGCATTTGGGCCCCACAACACACGCTCCACAAAGTTGGTTTACAATTGAGAAAAAAACACACCTTACCCCAATGCGCTTCGCAGAAGCGCACAAGCACCCTGCCTGCCTGTCTTGAGAACACGAACGCACGGGGCTTGCTCTTTTGTGACGGTCTTGAGGGGTGAGGGGTATGGGGAGAGGGGGACTTCTCCGTAAGAAGTCCCCCTCTCCCCATAAATCGTTTTATTCCATCAAACTCTCCGCATAACGGACGGTGTCCATCGCGTCCTTGGCGTAGAAATCGGCACCGATGGCATTGGCGTACTCCTCGGTCAGCACCGCACCGCCAACGACCACGCGACACCACGAGGCCGATGCGCGTAACTGTCGAATCGTCTCCTCCATAGCGGGCACAGTGGTGGTCATCAAGGCACTCAGACCCACCACGGGCGCGTGGGTGCGCACGACCGCCTCGACGATTGCTTCGGGCGGCACGTCCTTGCCAAGATCACACACGTAAAAGCCGTAATTTTCCAACAACAGCTTGACAATATTCTTGCCGATGTCGTGAATATCCCCCTTGACGGTGGCAAGCACGAAGACCGCCCTGCCCCCCTTTGCGGCAGCGGGAACGGATTCCTTGATCACCTCAAACGCCGCCTTGGCCGCCTCGGCACTCATCAAGAGCTGCGGCAAAAACACGGTCTGCTTTTCAAAGCCCTCACCCACGGTGTTGAGCGCGGGGATGATCTCCTCCTGCACCAACGACATGGGATCCGCCGACGCGATCCGCTCGCGCGTCAGCACTGTTGCGCGGTCGCGCAAGCCCTTGATGATCGCGCTTTGCAGTTCCGTGCAGGTGGGTGCGGCCGTATTCACCGCTCCGCTTGGCGCAGCGCTCACCGCAACCGTTTCGGGAAGCGTTTCCGTAAACGCGATATAATCGGCACAGTTGTCGTCCAAGCCGGCAAGAGCCAGATACGCACGGTACGCCTTCATCATTTCGAGCGAATGCGGATTCATGATCGCGGCAGACAGTCCACGCGCCATTGCAAGCATGAAAAACGCGCTGTTGATCGCGTCACGGTTCGGCAATCCAAACGACACGTTGGAAACACCGAGCGAGGTATGACACCCCAGCTCCCGACGGATCATTTCAACCGCGCGCAGCGTTTCGCGTGCGGCATTTTGATCGGCGCTGATCGTCAACGCCAATGGGTCGAATACAAGGTCTTTTTTATCAATTCCATACGAATCGGCAACCGACAGAATCTTCTTTGCGATCGCAAAGCGCCCCTCGGCATTTGCGGGAATCCCATTTTCGTCCAAGGTTAGAGCCACGATCACACCGCCGTACTTTTTTGCCAGCGGAAAGACCGCTTCCATGCTCTCGCGCTTGCCGCTTACCGAGTTGATCATCGCCTTTCCGTTGTAGCGGCGCAGAGCGCGCTCCATCGCAATGGGATCGGACGTGTCGATCTGTAACGGCAGAGCCGTTACAGACTGCAAAGCGCACACCGCATCTGTCAGCATGGCGGGCTCGTCGATTTCGGGCAGTCCCACATTCACGTCAAGAATCTCGGCCCCCTTCTCCTCTTGCGCCAGCCCCTCGCGCAGGATATAATCCATATCCCTCTGGCGCAACGCCTCTTTAAAGTGCTTTTTACCCGTTGGATTGATGCGCTCTCCGATGAGGGTCGGGCGCGCGCCAAAGGTCACGGCATGCGTATAAGAGGACACACGTGTGTCGTTTTTTGGGCTTGTGGGCACGGGAGAAAGTCCGCGGCACGCATCCACGGTCGCGGCAATATAGTCGGGGGTCGTGCCGCAGCAGCCGCCAACAAGACGCACCCCTTTTTGTATTTGGGCGCAGACCGAGCGCGCAAAATCCGCGGCGCTGACGTCAAAGACCGTGCGCCCGTTCTCGCTTTTCGGCAGTCCCGCGTTTGGCTTGAGCAACACGGGAACAGAGGCACATGCAAGATATTGCTCCACCACGGGTGCGAGCGCGTCGGGCCCCAACGAGCAGTTGACACCGATCGCATCAGCCCCCATGCCTTCCAAAAGCGTCACCATGGCTTCGGGGTCAGCGCCCGTCATCAGCTTGCCGTCGGCACCGTAGGCGTTGGACACAAACACGGGAAGCGCGCTGTTTTCCTTTGCCGCTAAAAGCGCCGCCTTGGTTTCATAAGCGTCGTTCATGGTTTCGATAAAGATCAGATCCGCGCCGTACTTGACCCCCAGCCGCACGGTTTCGGCAAATACGCTCACCGCGTCCTCAAAATCAAGGTCGCCCAACGGCTTTAACAAATGCCCCGTGGGGCCGATGTCGAGCGCCACCCATGCGTCGTGTTTTCCGCTCAATTCACGCGCACGCTGTGCGTTTTCAATGGCGGCCTTGACGATCGCCTCAAGCTCCTCGGCATCAAACTTGAGTCGGTTCGCACCGAACGTATTGGTGTTGACAACGTGACTGCCCGCCTCAAAATACGCGCGATGCACCGCCATGATCTCATCGGGGTGAGAGAGATTCCACCGCTCGGGGAGCTCCCCCGCGACAAGGCCGCGCGCTTGCAGGAGCGTTCCCATGCCGCCATCAAGATAGACGATATTGTTTTTCAAAAATTCGATGATGTTCATCTGCTTCTCCGTTATCCGAGAATATCCGAAAGGTTATTCAAAATCTTCTCTGCCACGTCGGGCTTGTTCATAGAATACACGTGCACGTTTTTGACACCGTTTGCAAACAGGTCGATGATCTGGTCAGTCGCGTAGGCGATTCCCGCTTGCTTCATCGCGTCGGGGGAATGTCCGAACTTGTCCACAAGGCTCTTGAAGCGCTGCGGCATGAAGGAGCCCGAAAGCTTGACCGCACGCTCGACCTGATTGGCGTTTGTAATGGGCATCACCCCGGGGATCACGGGGGCGGTAATGCCCGCCTCGCGGATCTTGTAAAGGAAATTGTAGAGCAGATTGTTGTCAAAAAACATTTGCGTGGTCAAAAAATCGCATCCTGCATCCACCTTTTCGCGCAGATAGCGGATATCCTCGCGCTGATCCGTGCTTTCGGGGTGGATTTCGGGGTAACATGCACCGCCGATGCAAAAATCCGCACCGCTCTCCTTGATATCGCAGATCAAGTCCACCGCGTGGCGATAATCCCACGTGCTGCGGTCGCTTGCGGCCAATTCGGGCGTCAGATCCCCACGCAGTGCCATAACGTTTTCGATGCCCGCCTCTTGTATCTGCTTGATTTTTTTACGCACGGTTTCGCGTGTTGAAGACACGCATGTCAGGTGCGCCAGCGTCGGCACACCGTAGTTTTCCTTGATATTTTGCGCGATTTCCAAGGTGTAGCGGCTCGTCCCTCCCCCCGCGCCGTAGGTCACGCTCATAAACGAGGGGCGCAGGCGTGCGATCTCCTCGGTGGCGTGCTTGACACTCTCAAAGGCCGTGTCGGTCTTTGGCGGAAAGACCTCAAAGGACAGGGATAGCGTATCCTTTTGAAAAAGCTCTGTCAGTTTCATGATTTTACCCTCTTGAATTACATATTCCAAATTTATTATAGCACAAGAGTCTGCCATTTGCAAGATTTGCGCGCAAAAAAAGCCGTTTTTGCTTGGCGCGGGCGCAAAACGGTGTTACAATTACAAAAAAGCGCGTGATTTTTTCAATCACGCGCTTTTTAATTACGCCTCGGGCGTAAGATTCAGCTTTTCGATGATGGTCTGTGCCGCCTTATCCATGTAGTCGTTTTCCATCAGCTCGATCATGCCGCGATCAACGAGGGCGGCGAGCTTGGGATCCATGGGAATGCGCGCGAGCAGCTCGTAGTTGAACTTCTCCGCAACCTCTTCGATATGGCTCTCGCCAAACACCTTGATCTCCTTGCCGCAGTCGGGGCACTTGACGTAGCTCATGTTTTCAACAAGCCCCAACACGGGTACGTTCATCATATTCGCCATATTGGCCGCCTTGGAAACGATCATGGAGACCAGATCCTGAGGGCTGGAGACGATGACGATGCCGTCGAGCGGGAGCGATTGGAACACCGTCAGCGGTACGTCGCCCGTGCCGGGAGGGCAATCGACCAGCAGAACATCACAATTCCAAATGGTGTCCTTCCAGAACTGCTGAACCGTGCCTGCGATGATCGCGCCGCGCCATACCACGGGCTTGGTTTCATCGCTGCCAAGAAGGAGATTGACCGACATCAGGTCAATGCCCGTTTTGGTGGAGGGTGGGATCATGCCGTTCTCATCGCCATAGACCTCGACGTTATGAACGCCGAACGCCTTGGGGATCGAAGGGCCGGTAATATCCGCGTCAAGGACGCCGACCTTGTACCCCTCTCTTTGCAGAAGGACTGCGAGCATAGAGGTGACAAGTGACTTACCGACGCCCCCCTTACCGCTGACGACACCGATGACGTGCTTGACGTCGCTTAAGGGATTGGCGGGGATCAAAAGGCTCTGCGGCTGCTGACGCGACGAGCAGTTGCTGGAGCACGTGGAACAATCATGCGTACATTCTGACATTTTTCATATCCTCACATTCTTTTATCAATCGTACCTTATTATACACCGCTTCCGCGGGAAATGCAAGCCTTTTTGAGAAATTGCAATTACAAAATCTCAATTTCGCTATCGTAATATTGCTCTTGAAAATGCACGGCGGCACGCACCTCCTCGGCGGTAAAGTGCATGCCCTCGGGCGCCGCGATCAGCTTGTCCTCCACGTCATTGTGTCGCCAGACCACGCCGATAATACGCACGTCCGCCTCCTCGATGGGCTTATCAATGCCAAGAACGAACACGTCCAGCTCCTCACCGTCGCCACCGAGCACCCCCGGGATATATCCGTAATTGATGGGATAGACCAGATCGTATTTTTCCTTGTGATGTACGTACCCGATCGGGCGGTCGATGCCGATATGCACCGTTTTTCCAAGATACGAGCGCGCCAACGTCTCGCGCTCCTTTTGTGTCATAAAAGCCATATTACACCTCAATAATGATATTTTTTACGCATTTTCAAGAGGAATATACCCGTGACCAGTGCCGCCATGACCTCTGCGACGATGATCGAATACCAGATGCCGTCCATCTCGAAGATCAGGGGCAAGAGCATGACCGCCGCGATCTGAAACACGAGGGTTCGCAAAAAGGAGATCAGCGCGGAGATCAGCCCGTTATTCAGCGCTGTAAAGAAGCCCGAGCCGTAAATGGCGATCCCCGAGAACAAAAACGAAAAGGAATAGATATAAAAGCCGCGCGTGGTCAAGGCGAGCAAGCCTTTGTCATATCCCACGAACATAACGGAAAGCGGATACGCAAGCGCCTCTCCCAAAATCAGCATGCCGACCGAAAAGGTCGTAATCAGGATCATGCTTTTTTTGAACAAGCTTTTCAGCTCTGCGTGGTTCTGTGCCCCGTAATGGTAGCCGACTACGGGAGCTATGCCGATGGAATAACCGATAAAGACCGCAATGAAGATCATGGTGACGTACATCAAAACGCCGTACGCCGCAACGCCATCCTCGTCCGCGTATTTCATCAGCTGCACGTTATAAAGCATACCGACCAGCGACATGGACACGTTGCTCATCAGCTCCGACGAGCCGTTGGTAAGGATCTTGCCAAGCGCACGTCCGTCCAGCGCGGGACGCGTCAGACGCAAAAGGCTTTTGTTTTTGCGCGCGAAATAGAACAGCGGGACCACGCCGCCCACCGCCTGACTGATGGCGGTCGCAAATGCCGCGCCAAGCAGACGCAGTTCCTCGCTCCACCCCCACAAGGATGGGAAAACACCAACCAAAAGCGCATCCAGAAGGATATTCATCAGCCCCGACGCAAGCGTCACGATAAAACCGAGCTGCGGCTTTTCGGCCGTGATGAAAAAGGTCTGGAATTCCATTTGCAGCATGAACGCGGGGAGTGCGATTAAAATGACGCGCCCGTATAGCACACAGTTTTCAAGCAGCAGGCTTCCTTCCTTGGCACCCAGCAGAATCGCCGCGGGGCGAATCAACAAAATACCCAAAGCACCGATCACGGCACCGACAAGAATCGTCAGATACACGACCATCGAAAACAAACGGTTCGCGCGGTCTCGATCCCCCTCACCCATCGTTTTGGCAATGAGCGCCGAGCCGCCCGCGCCGAGCATAAAGCCGACGGCACCGAGAACCATCAAAAACGGCATGATGAAATTGACTGCCGCAAACGGGGTCTTGCCCGCAAAATTGGACACAAAAAAGCCGTCCACCACACCGTAGATCGAGGTAAAGATCATCATGGCGATTGACGGGAGCGTAAAGCGCAAAAGCTTTCTGTATGTAAAATGATCCGAAAGCTGAATAGTCACGTATCAAACCCTCCATTTTTCAAACAGTACTATTATAGCCCATTTTGCCAAGAAAGTCAACCTTTGCGGCGTAAAATGCGCCAAAAAACAACGCTCGGCGTGCGGTGTTTTTTTGAAAAAGGGAGAAAAACGCGCAAAGGGCGAAAAAGATTGTGAAAATCCCTTGCATTTCGCAATATTTGCGGTATAATATATAATGTTAGATTATGGCGTTTTTTTGCCAAACATAAATTTGGAGGAATAAAAAATGAACAAGCAACTTGAAAAGCTGAACAATTTTGAAGGCGTCAAGGGTCCCGTCCTTACCATTGTGATGGACGGCGTGGGCCTTGCTCCCGACACCGTTTCCAACGCGGTTGCGGGCGCGTATACGCCCAATCTCGATGCCCTCATGGCAAGCTACCCCATGGTGACCCTCAAGGCACACGGAACCGCGGTCGGTCTTCCCTCCGACGACGACATGGGCAACAGCGAGGTCGGCCACAACGCGCTTGGCGCGGGGCAGGTCTTTGCACAGGGCGCAAAGCTGGTTTCCAACTCGATCGAAAGCGGCAAGATGTTCGCGTCGGCTACCTGGCAGGAGCTGATCGCCAACGTCAAGAGCAACAACTCTACCCTGCACTTCTTGGGACTTTTCTCCGACGGTAACGTGCACTCCCATATCGACCATCTCAAGGCAATGCTCGTACAGGCTAAAAAAGAGGGCGTCTCCCGCGTTCGCATCCACATCCTGCTGGACGGCCGTGACGTCGGAGAGACCCCCGCACTGGAGTATATCAATCCCTTTGAAGCCTTCCTTTCCGAGCTGCGCGACGCGAATTTCGACGTCAAGATCGCTTCTGGCGGCGGACGTATGAAGATCACCATGGACAGATACGAGGCAAACTGGGCAATGGTCGAGGAGGGCTGGAAGGTTCACGTGCTTGGAGAAGGCAGACAGTTCGCGTCGGCAGCCGATGCAGTTGAGACCTACCGCGCGGAAAGCGGTGTGATCGACCAGGATCTGCCCGCGTTCGTCATTGCCGAAAACGGCACGCCCGTCGGCACGGTTGAGAACGGCGACAGCGTGATCTTCTACAACTTCCGCGGTGACCGCTCCATCGAGATCTCCTGCGCGTTTGATGCAAAGGAGGGAGAGTTTGATAAGTTCGATCGCGTACGCGTTCCGAGCGTTGTATACGCGGGTATGCTTGAGTACGACGGTGACCTGCACATTCCCAACAAGTATCTCGTCTCTCCCCCCGAGATCACCAATACCATGAGTGAGTTCATGGCAAACACGGGCATTCCCGTGCTGGCGATCTCCGAGACCCAGAAGTACGGTCACGTAACCTATTTCTGGAACGGAAACAAGTCGGGCAAGTTCAGCGAGGAGCTGGAGACCTATATTGAGATCCCCTCCGATGTCGTTCCCTTTGAGCAGCGTCCTTGGATGAAGTGCGCGGAGATCACCGACAAGCTCATTGAGTGTCTCAAGAGCGGCAAATATAAGTATCTGCGCGTCAACTTCCCCAACGGCGATATGGTCGGTCACACGGGCTCTCTCGCAGCAACCCGCTGCTCCATGGAGGCGCTTGACCTGCAGCTTGGCAGAATCCTTCCCGTTGTAGACGCGTTGGGCGGTGTCGCGCTCATCACCGCAGACCACGGTAATGCTGACGAGATGTACGAAATGGACAAGAAAACGAAGCTCCCCAAGGCTGACAAGAACGGCAAGTACAAGGCAAAGACAAGCCACACCCTCAACCCCGTTCCCTGCATCATCTACGATAACACCGACGCCAAGAACAGCTACACCGTCAAAGCAAACGGCTCCTACGGCCTTTCCAACGTGGCGGCTACCACCGTCAACCTCCTTGGCTACAAGGCCCCCGAGATGTGGGACGAGTCGATCATTGAGGTCAAATAATGCAATATAAGACCGAGCTGCACGCGCACACAAACGAGGTAAGTCCTTGCGCGAAGCTTTCCGCCTGCGAGGTTGCCGAACGCTATATCGCGGACGGCTACACCTCGCTCGTGATCACAAATCACTATACCGAAAGCATTATCGAATACGCAGGGGATACGTGGGAGGAAAAGGCGCGCTATTATCTCGCACCCTATCGCGCGATGAAGGAATACGCGGGCGAGCGTCTCCACGTAATCTTGGGCTGTGAGCTGCGCTTTCGCGGAGGCAACAACGACTACCTGATCTTCGGGCTTGACGAGGAATTTCTGATCACGCATCCGAATCTGCATCACATGTCGCTCAAGGATTTTTCCGCATTGGCGCGCGAAAACGGCCTTCTTGTCGTGCAGGCGCACCCCTTCCGCAACGGCATGACCGTGGTCAACCCCGCTTACCTTGACGGAGTTGAAACCTTTAACGGTCACGTGGGACACCATTCCCGCAATCCGATTGCCGACGCGTGGGCAAAAATGCACGGATTGCTGCGCACGTCCGGAACCGATTTCCACCATCCCTATCAAAGCGGTGTGGCGGGGATCTTGACCGACGCACCGATCACCTGTGGCGCGCAGCTGTGTGAAATTTTGAAAAGCGGTGACTATACCCTGCGCTGCTCGGGACCTCGTGCCGAGGCCGAGGGCATTTCCAATCACCCCGCAAAATACTGACATTGGAAGGATAAACCAATGGAATTTACGAATTTAGAAGAACTGGCGGCGCAGTGCGCCGCCTGCCAGAAATGCGAGCTTGGACAAACGCGTACCAACTCCGTGTTCGGTGTCGGCAATCCGCACGCTGACCTTTTGTTCGTGGGCGAGGCGCCCGGCGAGCAGGAGGATCTTTCGGGCACCCCCTTCGTCGGGCGTGCGGGACAGCTGCTGGACAAATTTCTGTATGCGGTCGACATTGAACGCAAGGACGTTTACATCGCAAACATTCTCAAGTGTCGCCCGCCCAAGAACCGCGATCCGCTCCCCGCGGAGGAGGACGCCTGCATCGAATACCTGCGCGAGCAGGTCAAATTGATCCGCCCGAAGGTGATCGTCTGCCTTGGTCGCATCTCCGCGATGCGCTTGATCAAGGAGGATTTCAAGATCACCAAGGAGCACGGCCAATGGTTTGAAAAAGGCGGTTACCTGATGACCGCCGTGTTCCATCCCGCGGCGCTTTTGCGCGATCCTCGCAAAAAAGAGGATATGCTGGAGGATATGAAAAGGATCAAGGCAAAGCTTGAGGAGCTTGGAGGCAACATATGAATTTCTTTCCCCGACTCCTCGCGATCATGATCACACTCTTTTTGCTCATGATCTGCGGTTATATCTGCCGCAAAAAAGGTATCATTGACACAAGCGCCTCTAAAGCACTCTCGCGCCTGATCATCTCGGTGGGACAGCCCATGATGATCATCAGCGCGCTCGCAAACGCAACCTTTGACGCGCGCCACGTCCGCATTGCGTGGCAGGTCGCGCTGATCAGCTTTGCCATGCACGTCTTGATGGCCTTGATGGCATTCTTTTTCTGCAAGCTGCTCAAAAAGAATCCCAATCAGAACAAAATCTTTGAGTTCTCTCTCGTGTTTGCCAATGCCGGCTTTATCGGCTTCCCCATCCTCGACTCGATCTTCGGCGGCGTGGAAAAGGGACTTGGCAGCTTTATGGGTGCGTTTTATGTGATCGCCTTCCACCTCTTTATCTGGACGTGGGGGATTCTGATCCTCGCGCGCGGCAGAGACGACATCAAGCTCACGCCTAAAAAAATCCTTGTCAACTACGGAACCGTCCCCTGCGCCATCGGTCTTTTGATCTTTGTCGGCAAGGGAATGGTGCTCTCAAACGAGGCGTTGGCATCGGTCGCCGACACGGTCATGCCCGCCATTGAGGCAACAGGCAGCTTCTTCTCCTACCTCGGCAGCCTTTGCACCCCCATCTCGGTGCTGGTCACGGGCGCGCTGCTCGCAACGATCTCCTTTTCCAAAATGTTTACAAGCGCAAAGCTTTATCTGCACTCCGCACTCAAGCTCTTTGCGTTCCCCATCATCATTTGCCTTTTGGCAAAGCTTGTGTTCGGGCTGATCACCGCGGCCAATCCCGCCGCTCTCTCGCCCGAAACCGTTGAGATCTATATCCTGCTCGCCACCGCAATGGCGGGTGTGCCCAGCGCTGCGACGGTCACGATGCTTGCAGAGCTGTACGACATCGAGCCCGGTTATGCCTCGCAATCCGTGGGCATGACCTCTATCATCGCCACCGCTTCCCTCCCCATTGTAATGCTCTTTGCGCAATGGATTGTTAATTTTTGATTTTTTACGAGAGAAACTTTTTGAAAAAAGTTTCTCTCGTGCTCTTTTCAAAAACTTTCACCTACATGAGTTTTGCCTTCCTATGGAGGATGCACCACATCGTGCGCCCTCTTTTGTTTGTGCTTGGTGAAAGCGTTCGTGCAGTACAGATTTTACTGTATGGGAAAGTTTATTACGCTGACGGAAAGATACTCCCGCAAGCACTTGGGCCCCACATCCCAAGCACTCACAAAAGATAGTTTGCCGTTGGTAAAAATACGCCTCGCCCAAAATGCGCTTCAAAGAAGCGCACACGCCCCCATCGGCGGTGTTGTTAAGACACCGCCGATGGGGGCGTGCTCTTATGGAAAGGTCTTGAAGGGTGAGGGGTTCGGGGAGAGGGGAGCTTCTCCTTAAGAAGCTCCCCTCTCCCCGAGGTCTTTCACCCCTTAAATACTGTGTACACCGTTTGCTTTGTCGGAGTTTTCAGCGTCAAGATTGTACTTCTTTGCCTTGCGGTACTCAAAGAACTTCTTGGAAACCTCAGGGAACAGAGCGTAGGACAAAACATCCTCGTCCTGCTCGAGGTACTGCGCGATTTCCGAGCGGAGCTGCTCAAGCTCAGGCTTGAGAGCATCTGCGGGGCGGTAGTCGATCGGCTTTTCATCACCGATGATCTTCTTGATAAATTCGGGATCAATTGCCACGGGGGTCTTACCGTACTCGCCGCGAACAACGCCCTTAAATTCCTTGGTTACGGTCTTGTAACGCTCACCCATGATCACGTTGAACACAGCCTGCGTACCAACGATCTGGGAGGAGGGCGTTACCAGAGGGGGATAACCGACGTCGGCACGGACGCGCGGCACTTCCTCGAGCACTGCGGTGAGCTGATCGGACTTCCCTGCCTGCGCCAGCTGGCTCATCAGGTTGGAAAGCATGCCGCCGGGAACCTGATAAACAAGCGCATTGACATCGACCTTGAGCGCCTTGGGATTGAGCAGCCCGTTTGCGAGATACTTCTCTCGCAAAGGCGTAAAATGCTTGGTGATCTTATCCAGATCGGTCAGCTTGATGCCCGTGTCGTACGGCGTGCCCTCAAGAGCGGCAACAATCGCTTCCGTGGGAGGCTGGGACGTACCCTGCGACATAGGCGAGATCGCGGTGTCGATCACGTCAACACCTGCTTCAACAGCCTTCATCAGGGTCATAGACGCCAGACCCGCGGTGTAGTGGGTGTGCAGCTGGATCGGAACCTTGACCGATTCCTTCAGCGTTTTAACAAGCTCGTACGCATCGTAGGGCTTGAGCAGTCCTGCCATATCCTTGATACAAATGGAATCCGCGCCCAGCTCCTCAAGCTGCTTTGCGTACTTGGAGTAATACTCCATCGTATACACGGGACCCGTGGTGTAGGAGAAAGCCGCCTGCACGTGTCCGCCTTCCTTTTTGGTCGCGTTGATCGCGGTGGTCAGGTTGCGGGGATCGTTGAGCGCGTCAAAGATACGGATAATATCAATACCGTTCGCAATGGACTTCTGTACGAAATATTCAACCACGTCGTCGGAATAGTGACGGTAGCCGAGAATATTCTGTCCGCGGAACAGCATCTGGAGCTTGGTGTTCTTGACCTGATCGCGGATCACGCGCAGTCTTTCCCACGGATCCTCGTTCAGAAAACGCATGCAAGCGTCAAAGGTCGCACCGCCCCATGCCTCAAGGGAGTGGTACCCCACCTTATCCATTTCGGCAAGGATCGGGAGCATCTCCTCGGTGGTCATGCGGGTTGCAATGAGGGACTGGTGAGAGTCGCGCAATACGGTCTCAGTAATTTTTACAGGATGCATGAATCTTGTTTTCCTTTCCGACGGATTTGGTTACATGAACCACTTGAGGAACACGCCTGCCGCTACGGCAGAGCCAATGACGCCCGCCACGTTGGGGCCCATGGCGTGCATGAGCAGGAAGTTGGTGGGGTCATACTTCTGACCCTCCATCTGAGAAACACGAGCGGCCATAGGCACAGCGGAAACGCCCGCAGAGCCGATGAGAGGGTTGATAGTACCGCCGCTGAGCTTGTTCATGAGTTTGGCGGTCAAGAGTCCTCCGCAGGTAGAGATTACGAACGCGAAGAGACCGAGTGCGATGATGAGCAGGGTCTTCCAGTGCAGGAAGTTGGCGGCAGATGCGGTTGCACCGACCGAGATGCCGAGGAAGATGGTGACGATGTTCATCATCTCGTTCTGGGCAGTCTTGGAGAGACGGTCGGTCACGCCGCATACGTTGAGGATGTTACCGAACATCAAGCAACCGATCAGGGGCAGAGCATCGGGCACGATGAGGCCGACGACAGCGGTTACCACGATGGGGAACAGGATCTTCTCGGTCTTAGAAACGGGACGCAGCGCCGTCATCTTGATGCGGCGCTCCTTTTCGGTGGTCAGAAGGCGCATGAAGGGGGGCTGAATCATGGGGATCAGCGCCATATAGCTATACGCCGCAATCGCAATCGCAGGCAACAAGTGCGTTGCCAGGGTTTTGGTAACCAGAATCGCCGTCGGTCCGTCCGCACCACCGATGATACCGATGGAAGCA
>JAZRFD010000022.1:0-3464 GCA_045661185.1 Eubacteriales bacterium
GTGGAATTTGCGGGCTTTTTCGGTCACAGCGCCGAGGAGGTCAAGCAGATGCTTTCTGAAAACGGACTTTTTGTCAGCGGTGCGCACGTGGGGATTGGTGAGATTTCTCCCGAGCGCATTGACGAAACCATCGCGTATCACAAGGCGATCGGCAACAAAAGCCTGATCGTTCCCGCGGCGGACTATTCCACCCCCGAAAAGCTGGATGCTCTTATTGACGCGCTCAACGCGGCACAACCGAAAATTACCGATGCGGGTATGACGCTCGGTTACCACAACCACGACGGAGAATATAAGCCCACCGCTTACGGTGCCTTGGTGCACAAGGCGATTGAGGAGCGCACGGGCGTGGAGCTTGAGATCGACACCTACTGGGTATATGCCGCAGGTCAGGATCCCATTGCGGAGCTTGCGCGTCTTGGCGACCGTGTGCGCGTGATCCACGTTAAGGACGGTCTTTCCGACCGCACGGGTCGTGCGCTGGGTGAGGGTACGGCTCCCGTTGCCGAGGTGGTCGCATATGCCAAGGCACACGGACTTTGCATGGTGGTTGAGAGCGAGGGCCTTAACCCCACCGGTATGGAAGAGGTGGGGCGTTGCATGAATTACCTCAAAACGCTTGACGCTTAAAAGTCCCCGTTCGCGGGGCAAACGAAACTGATAAGAGAAGGTACTATGATCCCAACAGTCATGAACGTGGGCGAGCGCATGACGCTTCGCCTTTGCAAAACCGATGCATTCAAATCGGGGCGCTTGTCGCTTTCGATTGCAATGCCCGTCGAGAAAACGGCCTATCTGACATCCTTGCTGTTCTCGGTCCTTTTGCGCGGAACCGAGCGCTATCCCAGTGTTTCGGCGCTCAACCGCCGCTTGGATTATCTTTACGGCGCGGAGCTTTCCATGCGCAACAGCTATCGGGGCGACTGCCACGTTGTGGGCTTTTCTGCGGATTTTTTGAGTGACGAATATATTGGCGGTTCATCGGAGTCGCTTCTGCCCGCCCTTTGCGACCTGATGGCGGAGATCCTGTTTCATCCCGTTTTGGATGAAAACGGACTTTTATCCGCGCGCTACGTGGAGAGCGAAAAGCAGCTGCAATGCGACGCGATCCGCGCGCAAAAAAACAGCCCGTCCTCGTATGCCGTCAAGTGCTTGAATGCGATGATGTACGAAAATGAGCCGTACGGCCTTTCGCGCCTTGGAACGGAGGAGGAGGTCATGGCGGTCACGCCCGCAGAGCTGACCGCGCATTGGAGATCGCTTCTGGAGCGTCTTTCTTTGGACTTTTTCTACGTTGGAAGCGCAGACAAAGAGACTCTGACACGCGCTATTTCCCATGCGTTTGACGGGTATTTGCCAAGCGGCAAGGCGGTCTCTCCGTCTCCGTTTGGCGGAAATTACGAAGCACGTCAGGCGCGAAACGGAGAGGAAACGCTCCCGATCAAGCAGGGTCATCTGGCGATCGGTCTGCGCGCTCCGCGCGCCACGCTCCGCGATGACGCATTCTATTCTTGCGTGCTGTTCAACGAGCTTTTGGGGGCATCTCCCGTTTCCAAGCTGTTTATGAACGTGCGCGAAAAAATGAGCCTTTGCTACTCCTGCTCGTCGGCCTACAACGCCTACAAGGGCGTGGTGGTGATCGGATGCGGCCTTGAAAATCGCAACCGTGAGGTGGCGGAGCGGGAGATCCTGCACCAGGTCCGCGAGATCGCGGAGGGCAGATTTTGTGACGCCGAGTGGATCGCGGCGCAAAAATCCATAGAAAACGCATACCGTCAGATGAGCGACAGCCCGCGCGCCTTGGAGAATTTTTATTTTGGGCGTGCCGTGGCGGGGATGGAGGCGGACGTTGACGGGTGTATTGATCGCTTTTCTCGCGTCACACGCGAGGACGTAATGGCGGTTGCGGCCTCGTTTGAGACCGACGCGATATTCTTTTTGCGTGCGGATCCGTCACGCGCCTCGGACGGTGAGGAGGGATTCGATGATGAAGAGGACTGAATTTTTCTCGCCGCTTTTGAATGAAAAATACTGCCGCATCGAGCACGAAAGCGGCCTGCAGATTTACGTTTTTCCAAAGAAGCTGACGACGTCCTACGCGCTTTTGGCGGCGCGTTACGGCTCGCTTGACAACCGTTTTTCGGTTGACGGTGGGGTCGTTGAGACAATTCCCGACGGCGTGGCGCATTTTTTGGAGCACAAGCTCTTTGACAATGCCGACGGCAGCGACGCGTTCGAGCACTTTTCGGCCCTTGGCGCTGATGCCAACGCCTATACGACCTACAACCGCACGGCGTATCTGTTCAGCTGCACCGAGCACTTTGACGCGGCACTTGAAGAGCTGTTTTCCTTCGTTACGCATCCGTATTTTACCCGAGCGAGTGTCAAAAAGGAGCAGGGGATCATTGCCGAGGAGATCCGCATGTATGACGACATGCCGTGGGAGCGGGTCTATCAAAATCTTTTGTGCGCGATGTATCGGGAGCATCCCGTGCGCTCTAACGTATGCGGAACGGTGGCGTCGATCAAACGCATCACGCCCGAGCTGCTCTATCGCGCGCACGCGCTCTTTTACGCGCTTCATAACATGGTGCTGGTGATTTGCGGTGACGTGGATGCCGAGGGAGTTTGCGCGATCGCGGATCGCGTGCTTCCCAAAGTGCCCACCGACGCTTGCCGCGTCGAGCGCCTGACACCGACGGAGGCTTCAGCGGTGGAAAAAAACTACGTCGAAGCACGTATGTCGGTTTCCAAGCCGATCTTCAGCATTGGCATCAAGGACGACATCCCCCTGAAGGACCCCGTCAAGCGCGCGCGCCGCGAGTTTGCGATGACGCTGCTCAACGAGGTACTGTTCTCACAATCGGGGTCCTTTTATCACGAGCTGTTCGAGGAGGGGCTGATCACGCCATCCTTTGCGCACGGGTATTCCGCGGAGGAAAGCTTTGCGTTCAACTGTATCACGGGCGAATCCGACCGCCCGGACGAGGTGCTGTCGCGCTTTTGGGCGTACGTGGATCGCGTGATGGACGAGGGGCTTTCGGACGAGGACGTGGAGCGCGCACGCCGTGTGCTTTATGCCGATGAGATCCGCGCGTACGATTCCACCGAGGAGATCGCAAACCGCTTGCTTTCCTTTGTGCTGGATGGGATCGACATGTTCGACGTGCCCGAGTGGATCCGCACGCAAACGCGCGAGGAGCTTGAGGAATTGATGCGCTCGCTGTATCAGCGCGAGAGAGTGGCGCTTTCGGTCATCTATCCGCTGGACGGGGAGGCGGGCGAATGAAAACGCATTTTTCCTTTCCGGGGCTTGGGATCGGCACGCACCTGCTCAACCAAGTGGCGTTTACGCTCTTTGGAGTGATCGAGGTGCGCTGGGGCGGACTTTTGACCCTTTTTGCAATTTGTCTGTCGTTTATTTGCGTCATTCTGCGCGCTGTGCGGAGTGAGCGTCTTGGCGG
>JAZRFD010000023.1:0-15555 GCA_045661185.1 Eubacteriales bacterium
AAGAAAACCGCTTTTGCTATCGGAAATTGGTAGTAAAAGCGGTTTTTAAGGTAGAAATTCTTTCGAATTTCAATTTTTATGTGTGTTTTTTAGCCGCGCTCGGGGTCTCTTTCGTACCTTTGTACGGCGACGAGAACCCGAGCGCGGCTTCTGCATCTTAATGACTCATCCCCTTTTGACTTGTGTATGATCAAAAAAGAACGAGGGAGAACCATTCAATGGCCTCCCTCGGTTTTTTATTTCGTCATCTTTTCCTGCTTAACCTTGTGGTCAACGACGTGGCGGGATGCCAGCTCGTCGTGAATGTCCTCAAGGCTGATGCCTGCCTGGATCATGAGCACCATGACGTGATATGCAAGGTCTGCGATCTCGTAAATGGTCTCCTTTTTGTCCTCTGCCTTTGCGGCAATGATGACCTCGGTGGATTCCTCACCGACCTTTTTCAGGATCTTGTCAAGACCCTTTTCAAAGAGGTACGTGGTGTAGGAGCCTTCCTTCTTTTCAATCTTTCTGCCCTCAATCAGCTTGATCAGTCCTTCCAAGGAGAACTCATGGCGCTCGTCACTTTCCCAAACGAGGTCGTTGAAGCAGGAGTCCGTGCCCGTGTGGCAAGCGGGGCCGTCCTTCTCAACCGTTACGACCAAAGCATCCTTGTCGCAATCGGCGGTAATGGACACCACGTGCTGATAGTTGCCGCTGGTCTCGCCCTTGAGCCAAAGCTCTTGTCTGGAGCGGCTCCAGAAGCAGGTGAGTCCCTTTTCCATGGTCACGGCAAGGCTTTCGCGGTTCATGTAAGCCAAGGTCAGCACCTTTTTCGTTTTTGCGTCTACAACGATCGCGGGGATAAGACCCTGCGCGTCAAATTTCAATTCGTCAATGTTCAACATAACTGTTCCTTTCTCACAGACGCGCGGGAATCCCGTTTTTCGCCATCTGTTCCTTCAAATCCTGAATTTTAACCTCGCCAAAGTGGAAGATCGAGGCGGCAAGCCCCGCATCCACCCCGGGCAGGGTGTTGAAAAGCGTAATAAAATCTTCGATGCGACCCGCACCGCCCGAGGCGATGACGGGAACGGACACCACGCGGCAGACCGCGTCCAGCATCTCAAGGTCGAACCCACCCTTAACACCGTCGGTGTCGATGGAGTTGACCACGATCTCGCCCGCGCCCGATTCCACGCCGCGACGGATCCATTCAATGGCCTCCATGCCCGTGTTTTCGCGCCCACCCTTGGCAAACACGCGGAACACACCGTCCACGCGCTTGACGTCGACCGACAGCACCACGCACTGGTCGCCATAGCGCTTTGCAGCCTCGTAAATGAGCGAGGGATTGCGGATCGCGCCCGAGTTGACGCTGACCTTATCCGCGCCGCATTTGAGTACGCGGTCGAAATCCTCAACCGCGTTGATGCCGCCGCCAACGGTCATGGGAATGAACACGCTCTTGGCGGTTTCGGTGAGGATATCGGTGAAAATCTTTCTGCCGTCCGAGGATGCCGTAATGTCGTAAAACACCAGCTCATCCGCGCCGCAGGCACTGTAATACTTGGCGAGCTCAATGGGGGAGTTGACGTCGGAGAGCCCCTCAAAGTTGACGCCCTTGACCACGCGTCCGTTTTTGACGTCGAGGCAGGGAATAATGCGTTTTGTAATCATTTTGCCACCTCGATTGCGCGGGCGAGGTCAATGCTGCCCGTGTAATACGCCTTTCCGATGATCGCACCGTAAAGCTGCATATCAGCAAGACGCTTCACGTCCTCGAGCGAGGACACACCGCCCGATGCCACAAACTGCATGGAGAAGCGCTCGGAAAGGGATTTGTAAAGGGCGAGATTGGTTCCCATCATGGCACCGTCCTTGGAGATGTCGGTGCAGATGACCGTGCGTACGCCGATCTCCTGCATCTGTGCGCAAAAGGCCTCCAGAGTCAGGCTTGTGGTTTCGGTCCAGCCCTTGACGGCAACGTAGCCGTCCTTGATATCAGCGCCCACGGCAATGCGGTCGCCGTATTTTGCCACCGCCTCGCGCACGAACGCCTCGTTTCCAACGGCAGCCGTGCCAAGGATCACGCGGTCGATGCCTGCCGAAAGATAGCGGTCAATGACCTCCATCGAACGGATGCCGCCGCCGATCTCGCAGAAGAGCCCCGATGCCGCCTTGATGGCAAGGACGCTATCAAGATTGGGCGTGTCTCCCGTTTTTGCACCTTCTAAATCCACCACGTGTATGAATTTCGCGCCCTTTTGCGCAAAATCCAAGGCGATCTCGGTGGGGTTGTCGCTGTAAACGGTCATTTGCGCGTAGTCACCCTTGTAAAGGCGCACGGCCTTGCCGTCGTACAGATCAATTGCAGGAAAAATGTTCATTTGGCTGCCTCCAATTCACAAAATGCGCGCAGGATGTTAAGCCCCACCGTGCCGCTTTTTTCGGGGTGGAACTGGCACCCAAACACGTTGCCGTCGGCAACCGCCGCGGTCAAGGGTGCGCCGTATTCGGCATTTGCGATCACCGCGTCTGCACAATCGGCGGCATAAAAGGAGTGCACGAAATAGACACAGTCCCCGTTTTTGATATATTTGAAGATCGGGGTTTGCTCGTCCGTCATCAAAAGCGCGTTCCAGCCGATATGCGGGATCTTGAGATCCTTTGGAATGACGTCTGCGATCGGGCGCACCGCCCCGCGGAGCAGCCCCAGTCCCGTGTGCTCGCCGTATTCGTAGCTTTTTTCAAACAGTAGCTGCATGCCAAGGCAAATACCCATAATGGGCTTGCCTTTTTTTGCTTCCTCAACGACCAATTCCGCCATGCCCGAGGAGCGCAGCTTTTCGGCGGCATCGCCAAACGCGCCAACGCCGGGGAGAATGATGCGGTCGGCCGCGCGGATGACCGCGGGGTCACTCGTCGCGACCGCCTCAGCGCCGATGGCGGCAAAGGAGGAGGCAAGGGAAAAGAGATTTCCCACGCCGTAGTCGATAATCGCGATCATCAAAGAACTCCCTTCGTGGAAGGAATGTCGTTTGCGAACAAGGGGTCGATCGCGACTGCCTCGCGCAAGGAGCGCGCGACGGACTTGAAGGTTCCTTCAATGATGTGGTGCGAGTTGGTGCCCGCCAGCTGCTTGATGTGCAGATTGCACGCCGCGCGGCGAACAAAGCCCAGCCAGAATTCCTCAACCAGCTCGGTGTCAAAGGAGCCGACCTTCTCCGTGGGGATCTGCAGATCGTACCCAAGATACGCTCTGCCCGAAAGATCCACGGCGGTGAGGATCAAGGACTCGTCCATCGGCAAAATCGTGTCACCGTAGCGCACGATGCCGCGCTTGTTGCCCAGCGCCTCAAAGAACGCGTCGCCAAGCGCTATGCCGATGTCCTCGGCGGTGTGGTGGAAATCCACCTCCACGTCTCCCACGCAGGAAAGCGTCAGGTCAAATCTGCCGTGCTTTGCAAAGAGCGTGAGCATGTGGTCAAGAAACGCGCAGCCCGTGTTGACGGCGGAAAGTCCCTTTCCGTCGATATCGAGCTTTAGCTTGATGTCTGTTTCCGCGGTTTTGCGGTTAATTTCGGAAGTTCTCATGCTTGTTCCTCCAGAATATTGCGAATCGCGTCGATCAATGCCTGCATCTGCTCGCGCGAGCCAACGGTAATGCGGTTGTACTGCGCGATGGCGGGCTTTGAAAAGTGGCGCACGAGGATGCCGCGTGCGCGGAGCTTCTCGTAAAGCGTCTGCCCGTCGATCGACCTGTGGCGGGCAAAGATGAAGTTGGTTTTCGAATCGGTCATGTCAAAGCCCATTTTTGCAAGGGCATTCATCGTAAAGGTGCGGTTTTCGATGACCGTTTGGCAGTTTTGCATGGAATACTCATCGCAAAGGATGGTTCCGATGCCCGCCGCCTGCGTCATGGAATTGACGTTGTAGGGGTTGGTGGAATATTTGATGGTGTTCAGGTCACGGATCAGCGAAGCTGCGCCGATGCCGTAGCCGAGACGCGCGCCCGCCATCGAGCGAGATTTGGAAAAGGTTTGCGTAACGAGCAGATTGTCGTATTTTTGAATCAGCGGGATACAGCTCTCACCGCCAAAATCGACGTACGCCTCGTCAATCACCACCACGTTCTCGGGGTTGGACGCCACGATGCGCTCGATCTCATCGCGCGAGAGGGCAATGCCCGTGGGCGCGTTGGGGTTGGCAATGAAAATGTTTTTATTGATGCCGATATAATCCTCTACGTTGATCGAAAAGTCGGTGTTAAGCGGGATTTCCTCGTAGGGGATGTTGTTGATCTCGGCAAACACCGAATAAAAGCCGTAGGTGATGTTTGCGAATACAGCGGGGTGATCCTTGTCGCAAAACGCCATGAATGCAAAATTCAGGATCTCGTCCGAGCCGTTGGTCATGAGGACGTTGCCGTATTCCACACCGTATCGCTTTGCCACGAGCGTGGTCAATTCACGGCATTCGGGGTCGCAGTAGAGCTGTAACCGACGTGCCGCCTCCTCCGCCCTTGCAATGGCTTCGGGCGCGGGTGGGAAGGGGGATTCGTTGGTGTTGAGCTTGATATACTGCATGTCCTTGGGCTGTTCCCCGGGGACGTACGGCACAAGCGTTTTGTATTTGTCACTGAAAAAGCGGCTCATTTGTCGTCCTCCAGACGCACCACCGCGCTCTTTGCGTGTGCGGTCAGTCCCTCCTGGCGGGCAAAATACGCCACGTCCTCGGCAACACGCTCCAGCGCGTCTCGGGTGAAGTAGGTGTACTGCGTTTTCTTGATGAAATCGTCAACGGAGAGGGGGCTGGAGAATTTTGCCGTGCCGCTGGTGGGCAGGGTGTGGTTGGGGCCTGCGAAATAGTCGCCCAGTGCCTCGGGACAGTTGCGACCCATGAAGATCGAGCCCGCGTGGCGGATGCTGTCCAGATAATCGAAGGGATTGTCAACGCAAAGCTCCAGGTGCTCGGGGGCGATCTCATTTGCGATGTCGATCGCCACGGAGAGGGTGGGAGCTACGATGATCTTGCCGTTGTTATCAATGGATGCGCGCGCGATCTCGGCACGCTCCAGAAGGGGGATCTGGACTTCCAGCTCGCGCTGTACTGCCAGTGCCAGCTCCTCGGAGTCGGTCACCAGCACCGCGCTTGCCAGCTTGTCGTGCTCTGCCTGCGAGAGAAGATCCGCCGCCGCGTGACGGGGATTCGTTCCACCGTCCGCAACGATCAGAATTTCGCTGGGGCCCGCGATCATATCAATGGAAACCACACCGTAGACCTGCTTTTTGGCCTCTGCGACGAATGCGTTTCCGGGGCCGACGATCTTGTCGACCTTCGGGATGCTCTCGGTTCCGTAAGCCAGAGCCGCCACGGCCTGTGCACCGCCCACCTTGAAGATGCGGTCGACGCCCGCGATCTGCGCGGCGGCGAGAATAACGGGATTGACCTTGCCGTCCTTCGAGGGGGGCGTGACCATCACGACCTCGCGCACACCTGCGATCTTGGCGGGAATCGCGTCCATGAGCACCGTGGAGGGGTATGCTGCCGTGCCGCCGGGCACATACAGTCCCGCGCGGTCAACGGGGATGATCTTCTGTCCCGTTACGACGCCGTTTTCGTTGTTGATGATAAAGCTGTTGCGTACCTGCTTTTCGTGGAAGGTGCGGATGTTTTTAGCGGCCTTTTGCAGCACGTCAATGAATTTTGGCGAAACGAGCGTCATGGCCTCGTTCAGCTCCTCTTGCGTGACGGCAAGAGAGGAGAGCTTTGCCTTGTCGAATTTCTCGCAGTATTCGTAAAGTGCCGCGTCGCCTCTTTTGCGGACGTTGTAAATGATGTCCGCCACCACGTCCTCGACCTTCATCTCGGGCGCCATGCGTGCGAAAATATCCTTATTGGCGACGTCGCCGTATTTGAGTATCTGAATCATTGTTGGGGTTCCTCCAGTTGGGCAGCAAGCTGATCGCACAGACGCACGATCTGCTCGTTTTTGAATTTGTAGCTTGATTTGTTCGCGATCAGACGCGCGCTGATCGGCACGATGGTCTCAAAGACCTCCAAATTGTTTTCGCGCAGGGTCGTCCCCGTTTCCACGATGTCGACGATGACGTCGGAAAGCCCCAGAATGGGGGCGATCTCGATCGAGCCGTTGAGGTGGATCATGTCGATCTCACGACCCAAGGACGCGTAATAGCTTTGTGCAATGTTGGTGAACTTCGTTGCGACCTTCAGCGTTTTCTGCGGGTCGTCACGGAAATCCTTTGGAGCGGCGACCGCCATGCGGCAGATTCCTGTTTTCAGATCGAGCAGCTCGTAAAGATCGGGCTCGTACTCCAGAAGAATATCCTTGCCCGCAACGCCTACGTCCGCGGCACCTCGCTCGACGTAAATGGCGACGTCCGAGGGCTTGACCCAGAAGTAGCGAACACCGCATTCCTCGTTTTCAAAAATGAGCTTGCGGTTATTTTCCTTGATGGACGGGCATTCAAAGCCCGCCTTTTCGAACATGGCGTAAACGCGTTCGCCCAGCCGTCCCTTCGGAAGGGCTACGTTAAGCATTTGCTTCAAGGATCTCCACCCCGCTTTCCGTGATCTTGAGTAAACGGCGGTATTTCAACCGCTCGGGAATTGCTTTTTGTGCCGTGACGCTCACGCCCTCGGCAATGCATGCGTCAACCGCCCGGCGTACGGTGGCGGGGGACGTGCCCTCGTCGTAGATCAGCAGCGTGTCAACGTCAAAGTCCTTTTGCGCGTTGCCAAGGCTCTCAAGCTGATCGAGATAGACCGCAAAGCCAACCGCGCCCGCGCGCTTTTCCATGCGGTGCATCAGGTTGTCGTACTGACCGCCCGAGAGAATGCTTTCGGGCACGCCCTCAACGTACCCTTGGAACACGATGCCGTTGTAGTAACGCATATCGTTGACCAAGGAAAAATCAATGCGTACGTGGGGGGCGGGGAGGGCAGCGAGCACGTCCTCAAATTCCTTGACCGTGCCTTGCCATTCCTCGTCGGAGAACATGGCATAGAGCTTTTTGAATGCGCCCTTGATCTCACCGCTGCAGGAATTGAGAGCGGCGATCAGCTCCGCGCGCTCGGGAGCAATCCCCTCCGCGCGCAGGACCTCGTCCGCGTCGTGCAGGCTCTTGTGAGCCAAGCAATCCACAAGGCGCCGTCTGCCCGCGGGAGACACACCGATGCGGTCGAGCAAAAGTGACAAAAGCCCCAGATGCGACACGTCCAGAATATAACGCTCCGAGATGCAGGAGAGGCTCTTTTCCGCAAGGGAGAGGACCTCGCCAAGGCAATAGCCGTCAATGTCTCCAAGGCATTCCAGACCTACCTGCATGATCTCGCGGAAATCGCGGCTTCTGCACGAGATGCGGTATACATTTTCATTGTAATAGACCTTTTGCACCTGACCCGCCGCGACCTTTGAGTTTTTCACGATGGAGAGTGTGACGTCGGGCTTGAGCGCCATGAGCTTTCCGTTTGTGTCGGTAAAGGTGATAACGCTGTCCGAGATCAGGAAGCTTTTGTTGCGCACGTAGAGGTCGTATTCCTCAAACTTGCTCATTTTGTATTGCGTGTAGCCGTATTGACCGTACAGCTCGCGCAGGCGGAAGATCGCCGCCTCCTCGGTTTTCAGTGTGATTTGTCCGATTTTCATGACGCACCCTCCTGCTCCTTGTCGATAGCGCGTCGGTAGCCCTCGCCGTATTTGAGGCACTTGCTCACACGGCTGATGGTTGCGGTGCTGATCCCGACGGACTGTGCAATTTCCTGATAGTTCATGCCGGCATCCAGAAGGAAGGCGGCGTCCAGGCGCTGTGCCATATCCTGCAATTCCTTAATGGTGCATATGTCCTCGAAGAATTGGTAGCACTCCTCGGTGCTTTCCAGCTTCATGATGACCGAAAACAGACGGTCAAGAGATTCGGATCGAATGATTGACATGCTTTGAACCTTCCTTTATCAATTTACTCATGCATTTTATCACTTTATCACGCTAAAGTCAATAGATTTTGCTACTGTTTACAAAAAGTTCATACTTTTGTAAGCAAAACTCTCCGCATATCGGGATTTTATTGCTTTTTTTGGCAAAATGTATAGGCAAAGACGCGAAAAAACAGGATTTTTTTACTTGACAAATATGTAGGGTTATGCTATAATAAATATTGTTGTTAAGGTTTCTGCGACTGACGGATAATTGTGGGTCACCACAGTGGAACAGGAATCTTTGATTGGGAGTCTGTCTCCCACACCGACCGTCTGGGTGCACCTTCCGACAACGTCGGGGAAGTGCGCCTTTTTTGTATTCTATCAAGACAAGGAGAAACATCATGAAAAAAGTCGGAATCGTAATGGGAAGTGCAAGCGATCTTCCCGTCGTTCGCAAGGCGATTGATACGCTCGCGTCCTTTGGTGTACCCTACGAGGTACACGTGTATTCTGCGCACCGCACACCCCGAGAGGCTGCGGATTTTGCGGCAAACGCAAAGAAGAACGGCTTTGGCGCCATCATTGCGGCAGCAGGCATGGCGGCACATTTGGCAGGTGCGGTGGCAGCACAGACCACGCTGCCTGTGATCGGCATCCCCTGTAAATCCAATACGCTCGACGGTATTGATGCACTTTTGTCTACCGTGCAAATGCCCTCCGGTATCCCGGTGGCTACGGTTGCGATCGACGGTGCTGTCAATGCCGCTTTGCTTTGTGTAGAGATGCTGGCGCTTTCCGACGAGGGGCTTGCGGAGAAGCTTGAGGCAAAGCGAAAGAAGGACGCAGAGGGTGTGCTTTTGAAGAACGCCGAGATCGAGGCAGAATTCAACAAATAAACGATCCCCGTGCCCGTGGGGGACGGTTTTTAATGACAAGGAGATAACAAATGGGTGGATTTTTCGGAGCGGTTTGCCACGAGGACGCGATCACAGACGTGTTCTTTGGAACCGACTATCATTCGCATCTGGGCACCAAGCGTGCGGGAATGGCGGCGTACGACCGTGAGATCGGTCTGCAAAGAGAGATACATAACATCGCCAACTCGCCCTTCCGTACCAGATTCGAGCATATTTTCAACGAAATGACGGGATGCGCCGCGATCGGCTGCATCAGTGACCAGGATCCGCAGCCGCTTCTGATCGGCTCGGGGCTTGGAACGTACGCCATTTGCGTGATCGGCGTGGTGAACAACTGGGAGGAGCTGAGCCGCAAGTACCTGACCTCTACGGGTGGACACTTCAACGCCATGACGGGCGGTCACGTCAATACGACCGAGCTTGTGGCAACGCTGATCAACCAGAAAGGCACGTTTGCCGAGGGGATCCGCTTTGCACAGGAGTCAATCGACGGAACCGCCTCGATCCTGATTCTGACCGACAAGGGAGCGCTCATCGCTGCGCGTGACCGCTTGGGACGGCTTCCCGTGCTGGTCGGCCGCGGTGAGAACGGATATTGCGTGTCGTTTGAGTCCTTTGCATACGAAAAGCTGGGGTACGAGGATGAGCGCGAGCTGGGCCCCGGGGAGATCGTGGAGATCACATTGGACGGCATCAATCAGATCATGCCTCCCGGCAAGGAAATGCGTATTTGCGCCTTCCTTTGGTCCTATTACGGATATCCAAACGCCACCTATGAGGGTGTGAACGTCGAGGTCATGAGATACCGCAACGGTCAGATCCTGGCGCGGCACGATGAAGAGCTTGGGAACAACGAGGGCGTGGATTATGTCGGCGGCGTTCCGGATTCGGGCACGCCTCACGCGATCGGATACGCGAACGAGAGCCATATTCCGTTTGCGCGCCCCTATATCAAGTATACGCCCACGTGGTCGCGCAGCTTTACGCCAAACACGCAGGCGGATCGCAAAAAGGTTGCCAAAATGAAGCAGGTCCCCGTACACGACCTGATCGAGGGAAAGAGTCTGTTGTTTGTGGACGACTCGATCGTGCGAGGCACACAGCTCAAGGAAACGGTCGATTTTCTCTATCAGAACGGAGCCAAGGCCATTCATATGCGCTCGGCCTGCCCGCCCATTATGTACAGTTGTAAATACCTGAACTTCTCGCGCTCCAACAACGAGATGGAGCTGATCGCGCGACGCACGGTCATGGAGCTTGAGGGTGAGGAGGGCTTCCGACATCTGGAGGAATACAGCGACTCCTCCACCGAGCGCGGAAGGCGCTTGCGCGAGAAGATCTGCGAGAATCTGCACTTCGATTCTCTGGAATTTCAGTCGCTGGAGGGCGTGATCGAGGCGATCGGCCTTGAGCCCTGCAAGCTTTGCACGTATTGCTGGAACGGTAAAGAATAAACACGAAACAAAAACGAAAGGGAACATCAATTATGAAAAACTCCAGATCCGAAAGCTACGCTGCGGCGGGCGTTGATATTACCGCGGGCTACCGCGCGGTTGAGCTGATGAAAAAGCACATTGCGCGCACCAAGAACGAAGGGTGCCTCGACGACGTCGGCGGCTTTGGCGGCTGCTTTGGACTCAACACAGGCGGCATGGAGGAGCCCGTGCTGGTTTCGGGCACCGACGGCTGCGGAACCAAGGTCAAAATGGCGATTTTGATGGATAAGCACGATACCATCGGCATTGACGCGGTTGCAATGTGTGTCAACGATATCATTTGCTGCGGCGCAAAGCCCTTGTTCTTCCTTGACTACATCGCGTGCGGCAAGAACATTCCCGAGAAGATCGCGGCGATTGTCGGCGGCGTTGCAGAGGGCTGTGTGCAATCGGGCGCGGCGCTGATCGGCGGCGAGACCGCGGAGCATCCCGGCATGATGCCCGTAGAGGAATACGACCTTGCGGGCTTTGCCGTGGGCGTGGTCGATAAGAAAAAGATTCTTGATAACACCCGTATGGAGGAGGGTGACGTTGTGATCGCGCTGGCATCCACGGGCGTTCACTCCAACGGCTTTTCGCTCTGCCGCAAGGTGTTTGATATTGACAACAACCCCGACAGCCTCTACGTTCCCAACGAGGCGCTGGGCGGCAAGAGCATTGGGGAGACGCTGTTGACCCCCACGCGCATCTACGTCAAGAGCGTGCTGGCGCTGCTGGAAAAGGTGGACGGTAAGGGCATCAGCCATATCACGGGCGGCGGCTTCTATGAAAACATTCCGAGATCTATTCCGAAGGGACTTTCCGCGGAAATTACCAAGTCTGCGGTCAAGGTGCTCCCGATCTTTGATCTGATCATGAAGACCGGTAACATTCCCGAGCGAGACATGTACAACACCTATAACATGGGCGTTGGTATGAGCATTGTTGTTCCCGCGGGCGAGGTTGATACGGCGCTGGAGATCCTTCGCGCAAACGGCGAGGACGCTTACGTGATCGGTAAGATCATCAAGGGCGACGACGGCGTTGTGTTCTGCTAAGGAGCGCGCGATGAAGCAAACGAATATTGCCGTGCTCGTTTCGGGCGGCGGCACCAATCTGCAGGCTCTGATCGACGCGGGTGAGCGGGGAGAGCTGGGGAACGGTAAAATTACCCTTGTTGTCGCGTCTAAGCCCGGTGTGTATGCCCTTGAGCGCGCGGCAAACCACAACATTGCGTCCACGGTGCTCGCGCGCCGTGACTATGAGGACATCGCGGCGTATTCCAAGGCACTTGCGGAAACGCTTGCGGCGGCGGGGATCGACCTTGTTGTGTTAGCGGGCTTTTTGACCATCATTGACGAGCAGGTGTACGAGCGGTTCCCAAACAGGATCCTCAACGTTCACCCCGCGCTCATCCCGTCCTTCTGCGGCAAGGGCTTTTATGGGCTTCGTGTGCACGAGGCGGCGCTGGAGAAGGGCGTTAGGGTATCGGGCGCGACGGTACACATCGTCACCCCCGAATGCGACGCGGGTCCGATCGTTCTGCAAAAGGCGGTCGAGGTCAAGGAGGGAGACACCCCCGAGGTGCTTCAGAGAAGAATTATGGAGGAGGCGGAGTGGAGGATCCTGCCCGAGGCGGTCAGACTCTTCTGCGACGGACGCATCACCGTACAGGATAACAAAGTGCATATTAAAGGAGAATAAAACATGAAGATCTCAACGATTGCAAACGAGCTTGGCTCTCTGGCCTACCACGGCAGAGGCATTATCATCGGTAAAAGTGCCGACAGCAAGAAGGCCGTAACGGCATATTTCATTATGGGCAGAAGCGAAAACAGCCGCAACCGCGTATTTGTCGCTGAGGGGGACGCTATGCGTACCAAGGCGTTTGACGAGTCCAAAATGACCGACCCCCACCTCATCATTTACTATCCCGTTCGCGTGCTTGGCAACAAGACCATTGTGACCAACGGTGACCAGACCGACACGATCTATGACCTGATGGATAAGCAGATGACCTTTGAGCAGGCGTTGCGTACGCGCGAATTTGAGGACGATAAGCCCAATTTCACCCCCCGTATCTCGGGCATCATCCGCCGCGAGAGCGACGGCATGAACTTTGCGATGTCGATTCTCAAGAGCGCAGAGGGCGACGACTCTTCCTGCGAGAGATTTACGTATGCATATTCCAATCCCGTGGCAGGGCGCGCGAAGTTTATCCACACCTACAACGGTGACGGCAATCCGCTGCCGTCCTTCGAGGGCGAGCCCAAAACGCTGGAGCTGCCCGACGTGGATATTGACACGTTGACCGACCTGATCTGGACCAACCTGAACGAGGACAACAAGGTTTCTCTGTTCGTTCGCTACATCGACATTGCAAGCGGTGAGAGCGAAACCCGAATCGTTAATAAGAACGCGTGAGGTGCAAAAATATGAAAGATTTTGAACTGAAATACGGCTGTAACCCGAACCAAAAGCCCGCGAAGATCTATATGGCGGACGGAAGCGAGCTTCCGATCGAGATTTTGTGCGGCAGACCCGGATACATCAATTTTTTGGATGCGTTCAACTCCTGGCAGCTCGTCAAGGAGCTGAAGGCGGCGCTGGGGCTTCCCGCAGTGACCTCCTTCAAGCACGTCAGCCCCACCTCGGCGGCGGTTGGCATTCCGCTTTCCGACACCCTAAAAAAGGCCTGCTTTGTGGATGACATCGAGGGCTTGGACGATTCCCCCTTGGCGTGCGCCTATGCAAGAGCGCGCGGCACTGACCGTATGTGCTCCTTTGGCGACTGGGTGGCGCTCTCGGACGTGTGTGACGTGACTACGGCACTCCTGATCAAGCGTGAGGTGTCCGACGGCATCATCGCCCCCGGCTACGAGCCCGAGGCACTTGAGATCCTCAAGAGCAAGAGAAAGGGTAACTACAACATCGTTAAAATTGATCCCAACTACGTTCCCGCTCCCGTAGAAACCAAGCAGGTATACGGCATTACCTTTGAGCAGGGAAGAAACAACTTTGAAATTAACCGCGAGCTGTTGACGAACATCGTTACAGAAAATAAGGATCTGCCCGAGAGCGCGATCCGCGACCTGATCGTGGCGCTCATCACGCTCAAATACACGCAGTCCAACTCGGTCTGCTATGCCATCGACGGACAGGCGATCGGTGTGGGTGCGGGACAGCAGTCGCGCGTACATTGCACGCGTCTGGCGGGCGGCAAGGCGGACACGTGGTTCCTGCGTCAGCACGAGAAGGTGCTGAATCTGCCCTTCAAGGATACGCTTGGCAGACCCGACCGCGACAACGTGATCGACGGTTACATCAACCAGAACGAGGAGGACGTTTGCGCGGATGGCAACTGGCAGAAGTACTTCACCAAGCAGCCCGCTGTCTTTACCCGCGAGGAGCAGGCAGCGTACCTTGCCACCATCGACGGTGTGGCACTTGGCTCCCACGCATTCTTCCCGTTTGACGACAACATCGAGCGCGCAAAGAAGAGCGGTGTAAAATATATTGCAGAGCCCGGTGGCTCGATCCGCGACGACGTGGTCATTGATTGCTGCAACAAGTACGGCATGACCATGGCGTTCACCGGCATGAGACTGTTCCATCATTAAGGAGACGCGCATGAAGATCATGGTTGTCGGTGGCGGCGGACGTGAGCACGCCATCATTAAAAAACTGAAAGAGAACAAAAGCGTGACCGAGATCTACGCGCTGCCCGGAAACGGCGGTATTGCCGCGGACGCGACCTGCGTGGACATCGGTGCGAAGGATATTGAAGGGATCGTCGCGTTTGCGGTGAAAAACAAGATCGACTACGCCGTGGTAGCCCCCGACGACCCGTTAGTGCTGGGCGCGGTCGACGCGTTGGAGGAAAAGGGCATTCCTTGCTTTGGCCCCCGCGCCAATGCCGCGATCATCGAGGGAAGCAAGGTCTTTTCCAAGAATTTGATGAAAAAATATGGGATTCCCACCGCCGCATACGAGGTCTTTGACAACATGAACGCGGCGCTGGAGTACCTTGAAACCGCTCCGATCCCCACCGTTATCAAGGCAGACGGCCTGGCGCTTGGCAAGGGTGTCATCATTGCTATGACGCGCGAGGAGGCGAAGGATGCCGTGCGCTCCATGATGGAGGATAAGGTGTTCGGTACGAGCGGTGATCATATCGTTATTGAGGAATTTTTGACGGGCCCCGAGGTGTCGGTGCTGTCCTTTACCGACGGCAAGACCGTGGTGCCGATGGTGTCCTCGATGGACCACAAGCGCGCGGGGGACAACGATACGGGGCTGAACACGGGCGGCATGGGAACGGTTGCGCCCAACCCTTATTACACCGACGAGATCGCCGCGCGTTGCATGAAGGAGATCTTCCTGCCCACCGTGGCCGCTATGAACGCCGAGGGCAGAAGCTTTAAGGGCTGCCTGTATTTTGGCTTGATGCTGACGGCGCAAGGGCCGAAGGTCATTGAGTACAACTGCCGCTTCGGTGATCCCGAAACGCAGGTGGTGCTGCCGCTGCTCGAAAGCGACCTGCTCACCGTGATGCAGGCAACCACCAACGGAACGCTTGATTCTTGCGAGGTCAAATTTGCGAGCCGCCACGCGTGCTGTGTGATCATGGCATCTAAGGGATACCCCACGGCATACGAAAAGGGATACGAGATCACGATCCCCGATGCGGTCGCTCCGCAGGTCTATGTAGCGGGTGCGGCACTCAAGGATGGAAAGCTGCTTACAAGCGGCGGACGCGTGCTGGGCGTGACTGCCGTTGCGGACACGCTGGCAGAGGCGATCGACGCATCCTATGCGTCGGTCAAGCAGGTGGCGTTCGGGAACGCATATTATCGCAATGACATTGGTGCCAAAGCCATGAAGGCAGGAGGACAGTAACACATGGTATACAGAATTTACGTTGAAAAGAAAGCAGAGCTGGCACATGAGGCGAACGCCCTGTATTCCGAGCTCAAAAATCTGCTCGGGATCGGGAATCTGACCTCTGTGCGTATACTCAACCGCTACGATGCGGAACATATTACGGAGGAGCTGTTCGGGCAGGCGGTGCGTACGATCTTCTCCGAGCCCCAGCTTGATATCGTGACGGATGAGGTCGATGACATGGGTGGCATTGTGTTTGCGGTCGAGCCGCTCCCGGGTCAGTTTGACCAGAGAGCCGATTCCGCGGCGCAGTGCATTCAGCTCCAGAGTCAGGGCGAGCGTCCCACGGTGCGCTC
>JAZRFD010000024.1:0-1567 GCA_045661185.1 Eubacteriales bacterium
GACCGCGATCCGCTCAACAAGCTTTCCGGCACGACGGGTATCTCGGGCGCGGTGGATGCGGTTTTTATCCTTGATAAGTGCGAGCGCACCAAGGATACTGCCTATCTGGTGGTGACGGGCAGGGATGTGCCCGACCGCAAATTACATTTGCGGCGTTGCCGCGAAACGGGACATTGGGAGCTTCTTTCCGATAGCTTGGAGGAGGGAGAGGTGATGCCGACCGAGATGGAAAAGTTGATTTTATGGGTGAAAGAGGTGTCCTTTTTCGGTGGAGGAAATACCGAACTGGCACAACGCCTGAATGCCGATATGGGGCTTACGCTATCACCTAAAGCGCTCAAGCAGATGATGAACCGCTGGCGCTACCCCTTGGAAGCTAAGGGTGTGCTTTTTGAAAGCCGACGCAGCAACGGACAACGCCTTATCGAGTTGTGTTATGTGGAGCCCACGGTGACGCAAGTGACGGAATTCGTAGGGGCGGACATGGTAGCGTCCCTTTCGTCCCTGGTTGGATCTGCGTGATTGCGAGTTTCGCCTTTGTATTACGGACCGCCACAGCGGTCCGCCAAAGGCATCGGGCTAAGCCCATACCCCTATAAAAACGAAAGGAGAAAAGTATGAAAAGAGAAGTCATTATTCCGTTCCGCGTCAGCGCACGGGAAAAGGAAGAATTGGAAAAGAAGGCCGCCGCGTGCGGCTGGTCACTCAGCGATTACATCAGGACGTGCATCAGCGGCAAGCACGTGACCATCATTCAAGGCGCGGATGCTCTCACCGAGGAGCTACGCCGCATCGGCAACAACTTAAATCAGCTCACGCGCCACGCCAACACGGGCTTTGTGGACGTGATTGATCTTAGCGAAACCAAAAGGGAGGTGGCGAGGATATGGCAATTGTTAAATTCATTGTGTCGGGAAGCCCGTTGAAAACTGTGCTCAATTACATTATGGACAAGCGCAAGACTGACGATCTGTTGATCTCGGGCGTAGAGTGCTGCCCAGAAACAGCGCTGGATGAGTTCTTATTTGTCAAGCGGAAATTCAAAAAGGAGGACGGCAGACAGTACTATCACATCGTGCAATCCTTCAGCCCGGAGGACGATATTACCCCCGAGATCGCCCACGAGATAGGCGTGCAGTTCGCGGAATATTTCAAGGGCTATCAGATCGTCATCGCCACCCACGTGGACAAGGGGCACATCCACAACCATCTGGTGATGAATTCGGTCAGCTACCAAACGGGTAAGAAATTCCATCAAACGCGCGAGGACATGCTCCGCGTCAAGGCGTATTCCAACAAGCTTTGCCGCGAGTACGGCATCTCACAGACCGAGACGAAGTCCGACTACAACGGCATGCCAAAATGGAAGCGCGATTTGCGCAACCTCGCCTACCGCGTGGCGTGCCGCACTGCGACCCGTGAGGAATTTATCTTCCAGATGGAGATGCACGGCTACGGCGTAGATTGGCGCGAAGGGCATAAGTACATCACGTTTACCACGCCCGACGGGCACAAATGCCGCGACAGCAAGCTCTTTGCCGAGCAGCTCTTGCGGCAAAATCTGGAG
>JAZRFD010000025.1:0-6367 GCA_045661185.1 Eubacteriales bacterium
GCGAAAAAGGCGCAAAAGAAAAAGCTTGGCAAAAAGAAAGGCGCCGAAAAGAAGGTGTTTCGCCGCCTGCGGGCGGCGAGGAGGGCTCCGCGCCCTCCACTGCGCAAACTTTTGAAAAAGTTTGATCAAAACTTTCGGCAACCTGACGAAAGCCGTTTGTTTTGTCTACAGTCTGCGGGCGCGCAATGCGCGCCCCTCGTTGTTAGTTTTACGCGGTGGACAATCCCCCCTGCGTGCTCCGCACGCTTCCCCCCCTTTACACAAAGGGGGCTTGGTGCGATACGCTACTAAAACAATCAAATCAAAAAGGTGCATTTCGTTGGCTTTTTGATTTATGTTCGCACTAACCCTTGAGCCCCCTTTGTGTAAAGGGGGGAAAGCAAGTCGCAGACTTGCAGGGGGGATTGTTCCAAAGGGGACGTAATTTCTATAGAGGCGACCATCGGTCGTCCGTTTGTTCGCACCGCCTAACCTATAACGTGTCATCCTGAGCAAAGGCGCGAGCGCCGATGTCGAAGTTTTGCGAAATGAGGAACGAATGGAGCAAAACCGAGGTGCGGAGCACCGAAGGGATCCAGTAGGGAATTACAATAGCTTTCCATAGGGAAAGTAACATTCCTGTGACAAGCTATTGGTAATCGTTTATGGATCCCGCATCGGCACAAGTGCCTCGCGCTTTTGCTTGCTCGCGCCGCACTCCCCGAAAGATTCACAAAATCCGCCTTGACTTTTCGGGGGTTCTATGTTAAGATATAAGATACACTTTACTATAAAGGAGAGCGGTCATGGAACAGAAGCGATTCACTAAAAACGACGCGGGCTTTATCTGCGCGCATTGCGGCAAGGAAGTAGAACCGCTGGGCTACACCTCGCGCAACCACTGCCCATTCTGCCTGTGGTCGCTCCACGTGGATATCAACCCCGGCGACCGCGCAAACACCTGCGGCGGCGGAATGGAGCCGATCCGTGTAGAGCCCGACCCCAAAAAGGGCTACGTCATCATTCACCGTTGCACAAAGTGCGGCGAAATCCACCGCAACCGCGCGGCACACGAGGCAAAAAATCAGCCCGACAGCATCAAACTTTTGATCAAGCTGACGGCGGGAACGTAACGCGTCGCGCAGGGCGCGGCATATCAGGCCTTGAGCGAAGCCCTTTAGCCGCTTTTCTCTTTGGCAACAAAAGGCGCAAAGAGAAAAGCTATTAAAAGAGAAACGCCGTAAAAAATTTCGCGCTCTGCGGAGCGCGAGGAGGGCTACGCGCCCTCCACTGCGCCGCCTTTTGAAAAAGGCGGGCGAAAGCTTTCACCGATAAGTTTGTGCTAACAAGGTGCGCATAACGAAAAAAGGAGAAACACACTATGATCTACATGTTTTTAGCAAACGGGTTTGAAGAAGTGGAGGCGCTTTGCCCCCTTGATCTTTTGCGCCGCGCGGGCTGCGAGGTCCAAACGGTTGGAGTGGGCGGCGACCTAATCGTTGGCTCTCACAAAATTGCCGTGCAGGCGGATATGCCCGAGACGATGTTCCGCGATTCCCACCCCGAAATGATCATTCTCCCCGGCGGTATGCCCGGCACGCGTCACCTTGACGAGTCGCGCACGGTGGACACAGCCCTGCGCGTTGCCGCTTCGTCGGGCGCGTTTGTGGCGGCGATCTGCGCCGCTCCCATGGTGCTTGGAAAGCGCGGCTACCTCGAAGGGAAACGCGCGATCTGCTTCCCCGGCTTTGAGGAATATCTCACGGGTGCCACGCTCCCCGAGGACGGTGCGCGCGTTGTTCGCGACGGCAAGATCATCACCGCCGCGGGCATGGGTGTCGCGCTTGAATTTGGGCTTGCCCTCGTCCGCGCCCTCAAGGGTGACGAGGTAGCCGAGCAATTGCGCTCTGCCGTACTGGCCGACTGATATGACAAGCTTGACAAAAAACGAGCTGCGCGCGCTGCTCAAGCGCAGACGTGCCCAGCTCCCCACCGATCAAAAAAGCGCATGGGATCGCGCGATCGTGGAGCATATTTCTGCGTCTCCCATGTTCAAAAACGCGTCCATGCTGCTCCTGTACGCGCCGATGAAGGGGGAGATCAATCTCCTGCCTCTGGCGCGGCTGGCGCGTGCAAAGGGGATCCCGATCGCCTTTCCGCGGTCCAACACCGAGGATTGCACGCTCACTTTTCACATTCTGACGCCCGACGCGCGTCTTACGACGGGCGCTTATGGGATCGCGGAGCCCCCCATTGATGCACCCGTGTGCATCCCCGACAAGCGCGCGCTCTGCATCCTGCCGGGACTATCCTTTGACCGTAACGGCGGCCGCCTTGGCTACGGCAAGGGCTTTTACGACCGCTTTTTGGAATCCTTTCCCGGTGTAACGCTTGGCGCGGTGTACGCGTCCTTGGTTCTGCGAGAGATCCCCACCGAGGTGCACGACAGGCCCGTGGCGCACCTTTGCACCGAGGATGGCCTTTTTGAAATTTCGCCCCCCGCCATCGAGGTTGAGGAAACCGTTACCCCCGTGACCGATTACGATTGGCAAAACGCCGACACGTCCCCCGAAGCAGAGGTGGCAAAAGAGGAACAGCCGCCTCGCGAGCCCTTTTTCCAAAGGCTGCGACGCGGTTGGCGCGTCGCATGGAGCACCGAGCGCGCGAACGGCATCCACACGCCGCACGTGGCGTTGATCCCCGTGCTGACGACCTACGTGCTCCTGCTCCTCTCCCGCCTGATCGAATCGCGGCTGCTCGACCGCGGCAGCCAATACGTGGGCGTGATCCTTTTGCAGGTGCTCATCTTCTTGCTCCCCGCGATCCTGTATTGCAAGATCCGCGGCGATGGCTTCACCGCTCGGATTCGCCTGTCTCCCGTGCGGCTAAGCCATATCCCCCTGATCCTCGCGGTGCTTGTGATGATGATCACGGGCGGGCTGCTGACGTCGATCCTCACGGGCGGCATCAAGTCGCTGGTCGGCAATTTTACGCTTTACGACACCTTTGTGGCGCGCACGAGCACGCCGCTTGATATCCTCTACGCGCTCCTTGCGTATGCGCTTTTGCCCGCACTTGGCGAGGAGCTGATCTACCGCTCGATCCTTTGCGCCGAGCTTGAAAGGAACGGCGTGGGTGTGTCGATTACGGTCAGCGCGCTCTTCTTTGCCATGCTCCATTTTTCCTTCGCGCATTTTCTGACCTATTTCGCGCTGGGGCTTCTGCTCGCGGCTTCTATGTACGCCACGCGCTCCTTCTTCGTGCCCCTCGTTCTGCATTTGTGCTACAATATCTTCTGTCTCTTCGGTCAGCCCTTCCTCTCGGCCTTTTACGTCAACGCGGGCAGCACGCGTATCTTTTTGTTTTGCGTCATCACGCTCTTTCTGCTTGCGTCTGCGATCGCCGCGGGAGAAGCGAGAAAGATCTATCACGTCTACGCGCTCAAAAATGCCGACGCGTCCTACACCGTGTCGCGCCCCTTGGGGGAGTATCCGCGCGCGATCCTTCGCTCTCTGCTCTCCCCCCTATGCGCCGTTGCGCTGATCATCTTCCTGTTCGCATCATTCTCCACTCTGCTTTGAAAGGATCTCTATGCAAACCATTGAACAACGCTATCTCTCCATAAAAAGAAAGCTTTTTGATAAGGCATACCATAGCCTCAACGAGCGCCAGCGCGAGGCGGTCTTTACCGTCAACAATCCGCTCCTCGTCTTGGCGGGCGCGGGGAGCGGAAAAACCACCGTGCTCGTGCGTCGCATCGCCTTTATCATCCGCTACGGAAACGCCTATTTCAGCGACTACATCCCTTACGGAATAGACGAAGGGCGTGTGGCGGAATTGGAGCGCGCCTTGGTGCTGCAGCCCGAGGCGATCGAGCAGCACATCCTCTCGCAGTTCACGTCGGGCGCCTGCGAGCCCTACCGCATCCTTGCCATCACCTTTACCAACAAGGCGGCAAACGAGATCAAGGAGCGGCTTGCGCGCATGTTCCCCGAGGACGAGGCGACCGCCACCGACATCTGGACGGGCACCTTCCACTCGGTCTGCGTGCGCATTTTGCGCCAGCACGGCGAAAAGCTGGGCTACCGCCCGGGCTTTACCATTTACGACACAAAAGACTCAACCGAGTTAATCCGTACTGCAATGAAACGCTGTAATATTGAAATAACTCCGCTAATGACCAAGAGTATTGCTAATACTATCAGCCGTGCCAAAGACAGGATGCTCTCACCCGACGATTATATGGCGGAAGTAGAGCGAGATTACAGAAAAAAACGAGTTGCACAGGTTTACGAAATTTACCAGCGTCTTCTGCGCGAATCCAACGCCTTGGATTTTGATGACCTCATCATGCAAACGGTGCTCCTGCTCAAAAAGTGCCCCGAAGTGTGCGAGGCCTATCAGCGTCGCTTCCGCTACGTGTGCGTGGACGAGTTTCAGGACACCAACGTGGCGCAGCTCCACCTGACGGTGCTGCTCTCGGACTTCCACAAAAATTTGATGGTGGTGGGCGACGACGACCAGAGCATTTACCGCTTCCGCGGCGCGACCATTGAAAATATTCTGACCTTTGACAAGACCTATCCCCAGGCCAAAACCATCAAGCTCGAACAAAACTACCGCTCCACGCAGAACATTCTTGATGCCGCCAACGCGGTCATCTCGCACAACGCGGGAAGAAAGGGCAAGACCCTTTGGACGGCACAGGGCGACGGCTCCAAAATTCAGCTCAAGCTGTGCGACGACCAAAACATGGAGGCGCGCTACATCGTAGACACCGTTTCGCGCACGGTTGCCAAAAAAGAAGCCACGTACCGCGATTTCGCGGTGCTCTACCGCACAAACGCGCAGGCGCAAAGCATTGAGAAGGCCTTTGCGCGCGCGGCCGTTCCCTACCGCGTTTTGGGGGGCACGCGCTTTTCCGACCGCAAGGAGATCCGCGATGCAGTGGCATATCTTCAACTCATCAGCAACCATGACGACAACACGCGCCTGCTCCGCATCATCAACGAGCCGCGTCGCGGCCTCGGTGCCAAAACGCTGGAGGCGGTCGCCGCGATTGCCGAGGAGCAGAGATGCAGTCAATTTGAGGTGCTGAAAAACGCCGACCGCTATACGGCACTCTCACGCTCGGCAAAAACGCTTCTGGATTTTGCCACGCTGATTGAGCAGCTCACCGAGCTTTCCAAGCGCGCCACACTTGACGTGCTCTTTGACGCGATGCTCGACCGCTCGGGCTACCGACAGATGCTTGTAGCGGCAGGTGCCGAGGAGGCAGAGCGTCTTGAAAATCTTGACGAATTTAAATCGGGTATTCTCGAATACATGAGTGATGCCGAGGAGCCCACCTTGACGGGCTTTTTGGAAGAAACCGCCCTTGTGGCAGACGTGGACCGTTACGACGAATCCGCCGATGCGGTGGTTATGATGACCATTCACAGCGCCAAGGGTCTGGAGTTCCCCATTGTGTTCCTGCCCGGTATGGAGGACGGACTGTTCCCCGGCATGCAGACCATTACCGCAGGCGAGAGCGACATGGAGGAGGAACGACGCCTTGCCTACGTGGCAATCACGCGCGCCAAAAAGACGCTTTACATCGTACACACGCGCAACCGCCTGCTCTATGGGCAAACAATGTACAACCCCGTCTCCCGTTTTGTCAGCGAGATCCCCGAGTCCTTGATGGACAAGCCGGACGACAGCGACGCGGGGAAAGTGCGCGTAACGGGCGGCTACGGCTCCTATAGTCCCTACGGTATGGGACGCGTTTCCTACGGTGCTCGCGGTGCAGAGTCCCCCGCATCTCAACAAAGAACGTATATTGCAGGTGGGCAACCGGTGCGCACGTCCGCGCGACAGACGCCCCCTACGTCAAGCGCCGAAACCATTACGGTCGGCAAATTCATGCCCCCAAAGACCTCGGCGCGTCGCGAGGTATTCTCCCCCGGCGACCGCGTGCGACATATGAACTTTGGCGATGGCGAAATCCTCTCGGTCAAGCCCATGGGTGCCGATACCCTTTATGAAATCGTGTTCGACCGCGTCGGCACGAAAAAGCTGATGGCGACCTATGCGAGATTGACGAAGATTTAGGCGGGGTTTTGTGGGGAAAACTTCTTGAAAGAAGTTTCCCCCACGCCCCTTTCAAGAACTTTCACCAAAGGGGTATGGCCTACCCTCATCGGGAACCGCAAACAAAGCGGTTCCTTTTTTCATGCCTGCATGGTGAAGGTTCGTTTATGCCGTGCAGACTCTACTGCATGGGAAAGATTCGTACGTATACGGAAAGATTAGCTCTCGCAAGCACTTGGGAACCCCCACCCCAAGCGCTCCAAAAAAGTAGTTTTGCGACAGTGTTAGGCTCTCCCTCTGGGAGAGGCTTATTCTG
>JAZRFD010000026.1:0-3257 GCA_045661185.1 Eubacteriales bacterium
CCGCAGGCGGCGAAACACCTTCTTTTCGGCGCTTTTCTTTTTGCCAAGCTTTTTCTTTTGCGCCTTTTTCGCCAAAAGAAAAAGCGGAATAAAAATATTTGTGCAATCTAACAAATAACGTACCTTTGGTCTACAATCAGGAGGCGCGCCCACACATGGGCGCGCCTGCTTTTTTGATCAAAATTCGATCTTCTTTTCGATATAAGACTTCAATTCGGAAATCGGGATACGAACCTGCTCCATCGTGTCTCTGTCACGAACGGTAACGCAGTTGTCCGCTACCTTCTCGCCATCACCAACGGTTTCAAAGTCAACCGTGATGCAAAGAGGCGTACCGATCTCGTCCTGACGGCGGTAACGCTTACCGATCGAGCCCGTCTCGTCATAGTCTACCATGAAGTACTTGGAAAGCTCGTCGTAGATCTCCCCTGCCTTCTCGCCAAGCTTCTTGGAAAGGGGCAGAACCGCTGCCTTGAAGGGCGCGAGTGCGGGATGCAGATGCAGTACCGTGCGCACGTCGTTCTTCTCCGCGTCGATCACTTCCTCGTCGTATGCGTCAACCAGGAACGCAAGCGCCACGCGGTCAGCGCCCAAGGAAGGCTCGATAACGTAAGGAATGTAGTGCTCGTTGGTTTCGGGATCGAAATAGGTCATATCCTTGCCGCTGTGCGTCTGGTGCTGGCCAAGGTCGTAGTCGGTTCTGTCCGCCACGCCCCAGAGCTCGCCCCAACCGAACGGGAACAAAAACTCAAAGTCGGTGGTTGCCTTGGAGTAGAAGCAAAGCTCGTCGGGATCATGGTCGCGCAGACGCAGATTCTCCGCCTTCATGCCAAGGTTGAGCAGGAACTTGTGGCAGTAGTCCTTCCAATATGCAAACCACTCAAGGTCGGTGCCGGGCTTGCAGAAGAATTCCAGCTCCATCTGCTCGAATTCGCGCGTACGGAACACAAAGTTGCCGGGCGTGATCTCGTTACGGAAGGATTTACCGATCTGTGCAATACCGAAGGGCAGCTTCTTTCTCGTGGTGCGCTGTGCCGCGGGGAAGTTGACAAAAATACCCTGCGCGGTCTCGGGACGCAGATAGACGGTGTTGGAGTTGTCCTCGGTAACACCGATAAAGGTCTTGAACATCAGGTTGAACTTCTTGATGTCGGTGAACTCGTGACCGCCGCACTGGGGACAGGCAATGTTCTTTTCCTTGATATACGCCGCCATTTCCTCAAAGCTCCAGCCCGCGGGGTTGTCGCTCAGACCGTTCTGGAACGCGTAATCCTCAATCAGCTTGTCCGCTCTGTGGCGCATTTTGCACTGCTTGCAGTCCATCAAGGGATCGGAAAATCCACCTACGTGGCCCGATGCCACCCAAGCCTGCGGGTTCATGATGATCGCGCTGTCAAGGCCGACGTTGTAGCGGCTCTCCTGCACGAATTTCTTCCACCAAGCGCGCTTGACGTTGTTCTTGAACTCAACACCCAAGGGGCCGTAGTCCCAAGAGTTCGCAAGACCGCCGTAGATCTCGGAGCCGGGGAAAATAAAGCCGCGCGTTTTGCAAAGCGCAACGATTTTGTCCATTGTCTTTTCAGAATTGTTCATATCCATTCTCCTGTTTTGAAAACTATCCGTTATATTTTACCACCTTTTCCACCTCATGTCAAGGGGTTTGGGTGTTTTTGTAGGGGCTTTTTCGTGGGGAAAACTTCTTGAAAGAAGTTTTCCCCACAACCCTCTCAAGAGCTTTCAACCACATATGTTTTGCTAGCCTCATTAGAAGCACTTTCACATCCGCTCCCTCTTTCGTTTGTGCGTTGGTGAAAGCTCGTCCGTGCAGTACAGACTCCACTGCATGGGAAAGTTTAGTACGTATACGGAAAGAACGCTCCCGCAAGCATTTGGGCCCCACATCCCAAACGCTCCAAAAAGTTAGTTTGCCACCGAAATCCCCTACCCCAATGCGCTTCGCAGAAGCGCACACGCCCGAGCGTTCGCGTCTCCACGGCGCGAACGCTCGGGCGTGCCCTTTTGCGAAGGTCTTGAAGGGTGGAGGGGCGTGGGGTGGGGGGGGGCTTCTCCTTAAGAAGTCCCCCTCCTCCCCACAATCCTTTTACTTCACAAACCCTTTCGCCGCCGTGAGGGTGTTCTGCAAAAGCATGGTGATGGTCATAGGCCCCACACCGCCCGGGACGGGCGTGATCGCGGACGCTACGGGCTCGACCGACGCAAAATCAACGTCCCCCGTCAGCTTGCCGTCCGCGCGACGGTTCATGCCAACGTCAATGACGACCGCGCCCGGCTTTACCATGTCGGCGGTCACAAAATCCGCACGTCCGATGGCAACCACCAAAATATCCGCTTCGCGCGTCTCCTTTGCCAAGTCCTTGGTGCGACTGTGACAGACCGTCACCGTGCCGTTGGCGTGCAAAAGCAGCATCGCCATAGGCTTTCCAACAATGTTCGAGCGCCCGATCACCACGCATTTCTTGCCGCTGATCTCCACACCCGTGCGCTCAAGCAGCGCCATAACGCCCGCGGGAGTACAGGGCAAAAAGCTATAGTCACCGATCATAATTTTACCCACGTTGTAGGGGTGGAACGCGTCCACGTCCTTCGCAGGGTCAATGCGAAGCAGCACCTCGGTCTCGTCCAGATGCTTCGGAAGCGGCAGCTGAACCAAAATGCCGTGAATCCTTTCGTCAGCATTAAGCCGATCCACCAGCGCGTTCAACTCACTCTGCTCGGTGGCTTCGGGCAGCTCGTAGACCACCGAATAAAAGCCGACCTCCTCGCACGCCTTCTTTTTGTTGCGTACGTAGACCTGCGATGCGGGATTCTCGCCCACAATGATCACAGCAAGTCCGGGCAAAACCCCTGTTTCCTTGGCAAACGCCTCACATTCTACCTTGATCTCCTCGCGGATCTGCGCCGAGATCGCCTTACCGTCAATTCTTGTTGCCATGCTTCACTTTCTCCTTGTTATTGTTTTTTCTCTTGATCAGCGCACGCTCAAGGGCGCGGCTGAGTGCATTATCTTCTTTGTTTTTCCATTGCGCGTCATCCGGATGCGGCGGAACGGGACGTGCGAACGGATCGTTATTTGCATATTTGCGGCACAACGTCACCAAAGCGACCGTTGCCGCGATCAGGCAAAGCGCGCCTACGCATTGCGACAGCCTTAAGGCCGTTCCCGAAATGCACAGCGCGTCGGCCTCAAAGCCGCCGATCAGGATGCTCCCCAGCGCATACCACGCAAGCCCCATCAA
>JAZRFD010000027.1:0-3874 GCA_045661185.1 Eubacteriales bacterium
TTTCTATATGTATTATACACCCAATTCATTGAATTGTCAATGGTTTTTTCAATCTTTTTTCAGCAAACCCGCCGTGTGATGTCAACGGCGGGATTTTTTGTGTTCTTTCTCCCAATCAAACCATTATTTGATTTGGTCGTCAGTGGGCGGGGTGTGGGACTTTTTTAAAGCTTCTCCCCCGTACCCCGATCAACGCACAAGCATCCCCTCGTGCGAGGCGCCGGCAGGCGTCACCGAGACCGCGAGGCACAAACAGAGTCTGTACTGCGCGAGGAAACTTTCACCACGCAGGCACAAAAAAAGGAACCGCCTTGAAAGCGAGTCCCGATGAGGGTAAACAATCCCCCTTTTGGTGAAAGTTTTTTTGAAGATGGGGGTGTGGGGGAAGGGGCGGAGCTTTTTCGCTTGCGAAAAACTCCCGTAGTGGCGGAACGCCACGATGTTTTTCTCAAAAAAGTCCCTTCCCCCACAAAATCCCCGCATCCCCCTACCCCAGCAGCACATCGGCGCAGAGCATCAGGCTAAAGCCGACGAGCAGGGCGTAGGTTGCGCCACGCTCGGAGCCGTGGGCGTGTGTTTCCGGGATCATTTCGTCGCTGATGACGTAAAGCATGGTGCCACCCGCAAAGGCGAGTGCAAACGGCAGGATCGCCGCCGAGACGGTCACGGCAAAATAGCCGATGAAGGTACCGACGACCTCAACCACGCCCGTCAAAGCCGCGAGCAGGAAGGTGCGGCGCGGGCTGACGCCTGCGGCAAGCATGGGGCCGATGATCACCATTCCCTCGGGGATATTTTGCAGGGCGATGCCGCCCGCGATGATCAGCGCCCCCGTTGTGTCCCCCGCTCCAAAGCCCACGCCCGCGGCAATGCCCTCGGGCAGATTATGGATCGCAATGGCGGTGACGAACAGCAGCACGCGGCTCAGGCTCTTGTTGTGATGTACCTCGGTGTCAGAGCCTGCGAGCTTATGCAGGTGCGGCACGAGCTTGTCGATGAGGTTCAGCGACAGCGCGCCCGCAAAGATCCCCAAAACGGTTGTGAGAAGCCCCCATTTTCCGCCCTCCTCGACCGCGGGCAGAATCAGCCCGAACACAGCCGCCGCCATCATCACGCCTGCGGCAAACGCGAGGACGATATCGGAAAAGCGGTGGGATATTTTTTTGAACAGAAAGCCGATCACGGCGCCGATGACGGTAGCTCCCCCAACGCCGAGCGCGGTCAACAATACAAGTTCCATAACGTCTCCTTTGGGTGAAAGCGCCCCCACGTATGCGTGGGGGCGTTAGCCTTATGCTTCTTCGCTGAACATATCCTTGCCAACACCGCACAGGGGGCACTCAAAATCCTCGGGCAGATCCTCGAATTTCGTGCCGGGCGCGATGCCGTTATCGGGGTCGCCCAGAGCCTCGTCATAAACCCATCCGCAAGCGTCACATACATACTTTTTCATTGTTTTATCCTCCGTATATTAAAATTTTAAAAAATTACAGTACCAAAGAGGGCGCGGTATAAACTCTTGCCGCAAGCTCCTGGTTGAGCATGTAAAGGCTCTTGGGATCCGAGCCGAACAGCTCCATTTTGGTAATCATATCGTTGGCGTTGGTCTCCTCCTCGCCCTGCTCCTTGACGAACCAGTCAAGGAACTGCATGGTGCGAAAGTCTCTGACGTCGTAAGCCGCTCCGTAGATATCGTTGATCAGCGAGGTAACGTATTCCTCGTGCTCCAGTCCCGCCTTCAACACGTCCATGTGACAGGTAAAGACCTTGTCGGGCTTTGCGATCGCGTCAAGCGTGACCTCTACGTTCTCGTTTTGCAGGTAGGTGTAGAACAGCATTGCGTGGTCTCTTTCCTCCTGCGCCTGGACCATATACCAATTTGCAAAGCCGTCGAGTCCCTGCGCCTTGAAATAGTTGGAAAAATCGAGATAGAGATAAGCGGAGTAAAATTCCTTGTTGATCTGCTGATTGAGCAGTGCGTGTACCTTTGCGTTCATCATTGGTTTGTTCTCCTTTTTACTGAATTTTTTCAAAGTCCGCCGCGCCGTGCTTGCACAGGGGGCAGATAAAATCGTCGGGAAGCTCCTCGCCCTCATAAACGTAGCCGCAAATCTTGCAGACGTAGCCCTTTTTCCCCTCGGTCTCGGGGCGGGGCTTGACGTGTTCAAGATAGTAGGTGTAGGTCATCGTCTCGCGGTCGGAAAGCACGCGCGCCTCGGTGACCGAGCAGATGAACATACCGTGCGTGTCCAGATCCACGTACTGCTCGACCTTGAGGGAGAGGAAGGAGTTGATATAACGGGGCAGGACAACGAGGCCGTTCTCCGAGCGCAACGGCTCGCAGTCCGCGAACTTATCCACGTTTCTGCCGCTGCGGAAGCCAAAGGCTTCAAACACCTTAAAGGGTGCGTCCTCGGTCAGACAGTTGACGTTCATTTTGCCCGTTTGTTTGATCACGTGGTGCGAATAATTCTCTTTATTGATGGTCACACAAACGCGGTTGGGGGTGTTGGTGACCTGCGAAATGGTGTTGACGATGAGTCCGTTATCCTTTTTGCCATCGTTTGAGGTGACCACGTAAAGTCCGTAGCCGATTTTAAAGAGCGCCGTCATATCGTTTTTGTTAGCGGTACTGTCCTGCAAGGCCAGATACTCGCGGCAGAGCTCATCCGAAAGCGCCTCAAGCTGCGCGGTCGTTTCCGCGTTGGGGGCGGAGAGAATCTTGACGGAGTTCTCCGTGTAGGTGATGTTTTTGGACTTTTCGAGCATTCCGCGCATCACCTTTGCCGCCATGGGTGCCCAGCTTCCGTTTTCGATCAGCGCCACCGTGCGGTTGCTGAAGTTGCGCTCGGTGAGGTGGTCGATAAAGATACGCATAAAGGGGAAAATATCGGCGTTATAGGTGGTGGTGGCAAGAACGAGCTTGTTGTAGCGGAAGGCGTCCTCAACTGCCTCTGCCATATCACACCGTGCCAGATCGTTGACCGTGACCTTGGGGCAGCCCTTGGCGCGGAGCATTTCCGCCAGCTGCATCACGGCACGCTTGGTGTTGCCGTACACCGAGGTATAGGCAATGACGATGCCCTCCTCCTCGGGCTGATAGCTTGACCAGGTGTTGTAAAGGCCGATATAATAGCCGAGATTTTCGGTCAGCACGGGGCCGTGCAGGGGGCAGATGGTCTGAATCTCCAAGCCCGCCGCCTTTTTGTGCAGCGCCTGTACCTGTGCTCCGTATTTGCCGACAATACCGATATAGTAGCGGCGCGCCTCGCACGCCCAATCCTCCGTGACGTCAAGTGCGCCGAATTTGCCGAAGCCGTCGGCAGAGAACAGCACCTTATCATAGGAATCGTAGGTAACAATGACCTCGGGCCAGTGCACCATGGGGGCCGTGACAAAGGTCAGCGTGTGCTTACCAAGCGAGAGGGTATCGCCCTCGCCCACCACCAGTCGGCGGTCGGCAAAGTCCGTGCCGAAGAACTGCTTGATCATAGTGAACGCCTTGGCAGACGCAACAACGGTCGCCTCGGGGAACGCCTTTGCAAAGCTTGCGACGTTGGCGGAATGGTCGGGCTCCATATGCTGGACGATGAGATAGTCGGGCGAGCGGCCGCCAAGCGCATTTTGCAGGTTATCAAGCCATTCGTGCGTAAAATTGGCGTGTACGGTATCCATGACGGCAATTTTTTCGTCGAGAATGACGTAAGAATTGTACGACATGCCGTTCGGGACAACGTACTGCCCCTCGAACAGGTCGATCTTGTGATCGTTGACACCGATATATTTGATATCGTCGGAAATAAACATAAGCCCTCCTTGATTTGTGCCTTTTGAATCATTTATTTATATTATAACACAGTTAGTTTGCCTTTGC
>JAZRFD010000028.1:0-9119 GCA_045661185.1 Eubacteriales bacterium
ATGCAGACCATTCCCCCAAAGACCGCGCCGAGCACAGCCCCCGCAATGGGGCCGAACAGAATCGCGCCCAAAATAATGGGAATGAGCGAGAGCGTGATGGTAAAGGGACCTACCCGAATACCGCTTGCGACCAGCTGAAGCACGACGATCACCGCCGCGAGCACAGCCGTTCCAACGATTTGTTGTATTTGTTGCTTGGTTGTTTTCATATTCAATTCCTCCTGCTACTGTTTCGGTATACCCGAATATAGTGCACCGTGATTATAGCATATTTTCGCACACGTGTCAAGTGGTGAAAGCCGTTTCTTCGCAGCAAAATGGCCGTTTTGCTCTTTAAAAGTGCCTTTTTAGCCCAAAATTCCCATAAGATTATAATAAGAACTATTCTTATTTAAAAAACAAAAAAGAAGAGCCTCCCAAACGGGAGGCTCTCGGTCATCGATCAATAGTTTTCTGCGTGTACCTCGAAGTAGCTCTTGGGATGTGCGCAGGTGGGGCATACCTCGGGGGCGTTGGTGCCTACAACAAGGTGACCGCAGTTGCGGCATTCCCAAACCTTAACGGTGCTCTTCGCAAAGACCTCTGCGGTCTGTACGTTCTTGAGCAGGGCGCGATAGCGCTCCTCGTGATGCTTTTCGATTGCCGCGACCATGCGGAACTTTGCTGCCAATTCCGGGAATCCCTCAGCCTCTGCGGTTTTAGCAAAGCCGTCGTACATGTCGGTCCACTCGTAGTTCTCGCCCTCGGCAGCAGCGCCCAGATTCTGCGCGGTGTCGCCCAGCCCCTCAAGCTCCTTGAACCACATCTTTGCATGCTCCTTTTCGTTGTCGGCCGTCTTGAGGAAGAGGGCTGCGATCTGCTCATAGCCTTCCTTCTTTGCAACCGATGCGAAGTAGGTGTACTTGTTTCTTGCCTGAGACTCGCCCGCAAAAGCCGCCTCAAGATTTTTTTCGGTCTGCGTACCGGCGTATTTGTTTGCCTTGGGAGCGTCTACGATCTCCTGGAGCTTATTGCCCTTCAAGCCGCACTTGGGGCAAACGGGCGTGACACCCTCTGCAACCTCAAATTCTTCACCGCAAATCAAGCATCTGTACTTTTTCATGTTCTGTTCTCCTTTTTATGTTTTGATTTTTATGTTGTGTGTTGATCCTTACAATCCTTGCAAACACCGTAATATTTGACCGCGTAGGACTCGATCAAGCATTCGTTTGTCTGCGGGATGGGCAGGTTCTTTACGGGCGGCAGATCAACGATTTTACCGCACGTCCTGCAGGAAAAGTGGGAGTGACCGTCCATGACGGGGTCATAACGCGCCGCGTCACCGGGGAATGCGAGTCGGCAGATGCGACCCTCCTCGGCAAGCACGGTCAGGTTTCGAAACACGGTTGCACGTCCCAGCCCCGGGTGGTCGACCAAGATCCGTTCGTAGACCTCATCGGCCGTGGGGTGGCAAAGGTGCAGGAGCGCTTCGTAAACAAGGTCGCGCTGTCTGGTTGAGCGCCTTTGCATGTGCTCACCTCCTTAATGATACCTTGTATCAATTAGATTCTACCATAAGTAAAAGCATTTGTCAATACCTTTTTGCAAAAAAACAAAAAATATTTCGTCGAAATGTAAAAAAGAAATTTACGTGTTTTGTGCGATTGTGCAAATATAATTAAGATATGAGAAAAAATGAGCGGGAGATATTGACAATCCTTTTTTTATATGGTATAATTTTATGTATTTTAAAATAAATGTACGAATTTCACAGCCGGATCTGACCGTTTGATTTGATTCTCCCGGGTGCCGTCGGTGTATTCTGCAAAAGGAGTACCCATGACAAATATAAAAAACGCAATACGCGAGAGAAGGAGGGAATGACATGCATAAAAGAAACATGCAATGGAGCGACTGGTGTCGTATTTTGATTCGCATTTGTGCGATTTCTTGTGCCGTTGCCGTGCTGGGACTTGTCGTTCCCGTCATTTTGAGTGTTTCGGGCGTGATCGGTAACCGCGCCTTGACCGGAGTGATCGCCGTCGTTCTAACGACATTCGTGCTGCTGGTCACAGGCCTTGCCGTTTACACAAAATTCTTCGTCGAGATTCCACGAGAACCGATGAAGCCGTTGGAGCGCGTAGTAAATGAGCCCATGCCAAAGGGCTTTGTGGAATTCAAAAAAAGGATCTACCTGACCGTTTGCATCCGAACGCTCGCGGTCGCGCTTGCCGCAGGGCTTCTTGCCTTGACCGCTTGTGTGGCAATTGGAAAATTCGGAAGCGTAACGGTTTCTAGGCCGACTTACATCCTGCTGCCGATCCTTACGGCGGTGCTTGCAGCGGTGGTGATGCTCATCATCCTGCGGCCGAGCGAGAGACACGTGGCGAGAATGCTGGATACGACCTTTGGTATGGACGAAAAGGTACAGACCATGCTTGCGTTCCGCAATTCCAAGGAATCAATGGCAACCTTACAGAGGGAGGATGCCGACAACAGATTACAGCAGCTTGGGCTCACAGCGTTGCGCCATCATAGCGTTTGGGTGTGCTTGTGTGCGCTGATTTTGTCCGCGGTCATGCTTGGAGCCTCGGCGCTGATCCCCGTAACCGCGGGTGAGGCAACGGAGGCGGTCGATGAGCCGACAGGCCCCGTTGAGCAGCCCTTTAAGCTGAGCGAATGGCAGATTACGGCAATGGAAAACCTGATCGCCGAGGTGCGGGAATCCGACATGGAAGCGGCACCGAAAAACGCGATGGTGGTCGAGCTTGAAAATCTTTTGACCGCGCTTCGCACAACCACAACGGTGACACAGATGAAAACGCGTGTCATCGCTGCGATCGTCCGCGCCGATGAGATCGCGGGGAATGCCAATTCTTACGACAATATCAGCAAGCTGATGGAGATCAGTACCTCGGCAGAGGTCGCCCTCCTTGGCGAGGCGATCGGCACGCTGGACAATCCGTCGTACCGAACGAAATTGGATGAGATCTGCGCGGTGCTGACGAACACGGATCAGGCAAGCGCGTTTTCAACGGGTGTGCGTCAAGCGGTGGCCAATACGGGTGTTAACGAAACCGACGCTCTGCGACTTTCTCTTGTCGCACTGGCTGACGCGATCAACGCGATCGCACAGGAAACCCCGACCGACTGGCAGGATGCCATGGGAGATGCCTTCTCGGCATTTTACCTTGCCTCCTCCGAGGCGCTGGACGTGCAGTACGCCAACAGCGAAACGGCATTGAAGGTGCGCAATAAATTGATGGAGATCTTCGGAATCGACTCCTCCGAAATTCCGAAAACGGGTGTTCCGGGAGGCGTGGGAGAGCTACCGCAGCAGCGCCCCGAGCAAGAGGGGCAGCACGGCGCTCCAGGTACGGGAGATACGCTTTACGGAAGCAAGGATATGATCTATTATCCCGATGATAATACGCATATTGAATATGGCGATAAGATCAGCGAATTTTACGCCAAGGTACAGGAACAGCTTCAGGGCAACGACTACAACGAAGAAATGAAAGAGGCTATCATCAAGTATTTCGAGGCGCTTTACGGCGTGAAATACCCGAATGATAACTGACAGAAAGAGAGAGGAACATCCAAATGGAAAATGCAGCAAAAGTAAAACAGTTCAGCGAGTCGATCGCGGTGATCAGACGTGAGCTGAAAAAGGATATCGTTGGTAAGGAAGAGGTCGTTGATTGCGTTCTGGTCGCTATTATTGCAGGCGGTAACGTGCTTCTTGAGGGCGTTCCCGGAGTGGGCAAAACGCGCCTTGTGCGCTCCCTCGGCAAGACTCTGAGCCTGCCGTTCTCCCGTATTCAGTTCACTCCCGACCTGATGCCCTCTGACGTTACGGGTACGAACGTCATCGAAAAGGACGAAAACGGCAAAATGAATACCGTGTTCCGCAAGGGCCCGATCTTTGCAAGCCTTGTTTTGGCGGACGAGATCAACCGCGCAACCCCCAAAACGCAGTCCGCAATGCTGGAGGTAATGCAGGAGCACAAGATCACGGTGGCAAACGAGACCTACAAGCTCGCGGAGCCCTTCTTCGTGCTGGCAACCGAGAACCCCATCGAGCAGGACGGTACGTACCCGGTGCCCGAGGCGCAGATGGATCGCTTTATGTTCGAGCTGATCATGGATTTCCCGAACGACGACGAGCTGTTCGATATCGTTAAAATGACGCAGGTCACCATGGGTGAGAGCGCAACCGCCGTGATCAACGGCGAGCAGATCCTTGAGATGCGCGCTCTGGCGGCACAGGTTCCTGTGATCGACGACGTGGTGCGTTATGCGATCCGTTTGGTCTCGGGCACGCACCCCGAGATCGAAAATGCGAGCGACGTCGCAAAGAAATACATCAAAAACGGTGCATCCCCCCGTGCGGCACAGGCGCTGATCACGGCGGCAAAGGTGCGCGCGCTGATCAACGGCAACTACAACGTGGGCTACGAGGACATCAACGCGCTGGCGGCTCCCGTTCTGCGTCACCGCATCAAGATCAATTACAACGCCGTCAACGAGCGTCTGCGCGCGGATGACGTGGTCGCAATGCTGATCAAGGAAACCAAGAAGTAATTGGGTCCGATATGAGCAGATATGTAATCAACGAGGAGTTTTTGCAGCAGGTGGAAACCCTGCAATCGCTCTTAAAAAACAACGTCGGCGGACTCTTCGGCGGCAACCGTAAAAGTAAGCTTTACGGCTCCTCATGCGAGTTTGCGGATTACCGCGATTATATTCCGGGCGATGACATCACCAAGATCGACTGGAACGTATTTGCACGCACGGACAAGCTTTATCAAAAGCTGTATCTGGACGAGCGGCAGATGCACACGCGGATCTATATCGACGCCAGCCGTTCGATGGAATACGGAAAGACGCACAAGGCGGATCAGGCGATCCGCATGGCGGCAACCTTTGCGTATCTGTCGCTCAACGAAATGGATAAGGTATCGGTCTACGTGATCCGCGGAACCGAGATCGAGGAGGTCATTGGCGGCATGGTCGGCAGAGACGCGTATCTCGTTGAGATCGGCAAGCTGAATGAGATCACCTTTGGCGGCGAGAGCATGATCAGCGACGCGATCATGCCCGCTAACATCGGTCGCGGAGACGGACTTACCGTTCTGATCTCGGACTACCTCACCGACCGCAATTATGAGGACGCCATTCATTATTTCACCGAAAAGAAGCGCGATCTGCTTTGCGTGCAGGTTCTCTCACGCGAGGAGATCAATCCGCAGAGCCGCGGAAAAATGCATTTCTTTGATTCGGAGGACACGGAAAAGACCTATCGTAAGAACATCGACCGCGAGATCGCGCGCGCCTATAAGGAAGCGCTGAAATACGCGACCGAGCGCTTGCGCGGATATTGCAACGCGCGTGGCGCGGAGTATATGCTGGTGGCGGACGATGAGGATATCGTGGACGTGTTCTTTGGAAAGCTGGTTGATATGGGGGTATTGAAATGAGATTTCTGTATCCTTTAGGCCTTCTGGGCCTGATCGGAATCCCGATCCTCATCATCGTTTACATCATCAAAAGTAAATATACCGAGCAAACCATTCCGTCCACGTATTTGTGGACGCTGAGCGAAAAATTCCTCAAGCGCAAAAAGCGTGTCAGCCCCTTGGCAGGGCTGATCTCGCTGCTTTTGCAGATTCTGGCGGTTGCTACGATCTCCTTAGCTATTGCGCACCCCGTGTTTGTGATCGAGGGCGGCGCACACGATTATTGCTTTGTGCTGGACGCATCGGGCAGTATGAACGTGGTGGAAAACGGCAAGACGCGCTTTGAGCTTGGCAAGGACGAGATCGCCAAGCTGATCGACGAATCTGCCGATGGCAGCTCATACACGCTGATCTGCGTGAGTGACGGCGTTGACGTGGTGTTTGAAGGCGTGGAGGACAAGGAGCAGGCAATGCTTCTGCTTGGAGAAGCCAAATCCACGCACACCGAGGCAGACATGAATGAGGCGCTTGGAAAGGCGCAGGCGTATTTTAACGCCAATCGCTCCGCAAAGCTCTATTTTGTAACGGATACCGCATACACGTCCGTGAAAAACACGGAGCTGATCCGTGTTGGAACGCGCGTTGAGAACTACGCGATCGGGGACGTACGGTATGATCTGTCAGGGGGGACGCTGACCCTTTCGGGCTCGGTGCACTCTTATCTTTCCGACGCGGATCTGACGGTTTCGCTTTACGTGGACGGTGCAAAGGCACCCGCCGCCGAAACGACTGTAACCGTCGCGGGCGGTGAAAGCGTTGCGTTTTTCATGGCATACAGCGGAAAGCTGAACGCGGACGGAGCCGATTTTCTTGGAATCAACGATTTTTCCTCTTTGAAGCTCTGTGTGAGAGGCTCCGACGCACAGACGTTGGACAACGAGTACATGATCTTCAACACACGCAACGAGAGTGCGTACAGCATTCTTCTTGTCAGCCGCGATCCGTATATGATTGAGCAGGCGATCCGCGCGTGGAATTATACGCACATTGATCTGGTCGATCCCGATCAGTATACCGATGCCGAGGGCTACGGTCTCTATATTTTCGATTCCTTTTCACCCAAGCAGATGCCGCGCGACGGCTCTGTGATGATCATTAACCCGACGGGTGAGCTTTCGGGCACCGGATTCAGCGTGCAAAGCGAGATCCTTTTGGATATGGGTGGCACGCTGGACGTTTCCAAATCCTCGTCCACGCTGTCCCAAAAGCTGACGGCAGGGCTTAATCTGAACGACGTTTGGGTCTCGGCATATCTCAAATGCGGCTTGAACCGCAATTTTACCACCGTGATGTCTTACCGCGCAACCCCCGTGGTTTTTGCGGGCACGAACGATTACGGAAACCGCGAGGTGGTGTTGGCGTTTGACCTGCACAAGTCTAATCTGGCGGTCTTGCCCGACTACCTGCCTTTTATGAAAAATCTGTTGGAGTATTCCTTCCCGACCGTGCTTGACAGCGTCAATTTTGCGTGCGGTGAGGAAATGACGGTCAATGTGATCCCCGGGTGCGAGAGCATTCGCGTGGATAGCCCCTCGGGAGAGGTCTATTATCTGGACACCGCAAGCGCGATGGGAACGGTCAACCTCAATGAGGTTGGCGTTTGGCGCGTCACGCTGATGGTGGGCGGCTCCGAGCGCGTGTATTCGGTTTATACCACGCTGTCTGACGCAGAGAGAGAGCCGAACCCCGCGGGAGAATCCTTCGAGCTTTCGGGCACGCCCGAAAAAAATTACCGTGACGGCATTTATGACGTTTTGATCATCGCATTTATTTGTTTAGCTGTGTTCGTCGTTGCAGATTGGATGGTGTATTGCTATGAAAAGTATCAGCTTCGATAATGCATGGCTGCTGTTGATCGCCATTCCGCTGCTCTGCCTTGTCCTGATCCCGTATTTTTGGGCGATCAGGCGCGACAACCGCAGCAGAAGCGTCATCACGTCACTCGTTTTGCACCTCTTGATCGTTGTTCTGGTTACGCTTTCGTTGGCGGGAACGATGGTCACGACCACGGTGACACAGACCGAGGTTTACATTGTTGCGGACGTGTCTTACTCCTCACATCGGAATTTAGAGAAGATCGACGAGTATATTGAGGACGTGTGCGCGGATCTGCCCGCAAACACCAAGGTCGGTGTGATCTGCTTCGGCAAAAACACGACCCTGCTGACCCCCTTGGGTGAGGAGCGGCAGAGCGTCAAAAAGGCGCGCGTGGATGAGAGCGGCACCGATATTGCGGGGGCTTTGGAATATGCTTCCACGCTTTTTGGCACCAATACCGTCAAGCGTGTGGTACTGATCACCGACGGTAAACAGAACGCAGGGCACGAAACGGGAGAGTTGATCTCCGCAATCGACATGCTCTATGCCAAGGATATTTATTTGGACGCGATCTATCTGGACAACAACATTCCCGCAAGCGCCCACGAGGTGCAGATCTCGGGCGTGGACGTGAGCGCGTCGGTTTATCAGAATCAGCAAACAGGCGCGGACGTCCTGATCCAATCCAATCGGGAAACGCAGGCCACCGTCACCCTTTATCGCGATGCCGTCGAGGTTGCAAAGCGTGCGGTTAATCTGGATCGCGGCTATAACGTGGTCAATTTCGATCTGGATACCGCGACTCCCGACGTCACCTATCAGTACGAGGTGCGCGTGGAGACCGTCAAGGCATCCGACGACGAATCGGCTCATAACAACGCGTATACTTTCACACAACAGATCGCAGGCAAATTGAACGTGCTTCTGATCTCATCGTTGAACGAGGATCGCAATCGCGTCGAGCAGCTTTACGGCGATCGCGCCAATATTACTTCCTATATTAATAAGGCGAACGTCCCGTGCGGCGTTGAGGAGCTTTGTCAGTTTGACGAGATCATCCTTTCAAACGTAGACGTGCGTGAATTGAACAACTTCACCGCGTTTGTGGACGCGCTCGACAAGGCGGTATCGGTCTTTGGCAAGAGCCTTGTAACGCTTGGCGACCTGCGTGTCCAGAACAAGGAGGACGAGGTCCTCAAGCAGCTGGAGGATATGCTTCCCGTGTCCTTCGGTAACAACGAAAACGATCCCAAGCTCTACGGCATTGTGATCGACACCTCGCGAAGCATGCAGAATGCCTCCAAGCTCCTGATGGCAAAGCAAGCGGCGATCCAGCTGCTCAACCTCATCCGAGACGAGGACTACGTTACCATTATTGCTTTTTCGGGTGATGCACGCGTCGTGCAGCCGCCCACAGCAGCCTCCAACCGTGCACGCCTTGTACAAATGATCCAGGGACTTCAGCCCACGCAGGGAACGCGTATGGATGCGGCACTTGAGGCGGCGTTGAGCACCATGGAGCCTTTGAAGTACGACAACAAGCAGGTCATGCTGATCGGTGACGGGAAGAACCATCTTGGCTCCGCCAGCACCGCGGAGATCGCGGCGCAGCTTTACCAAAACGAGATTACGGTGTCGGTGATCGACACGGCAGGGCCCGAAACGGGAACGACTGTTCTGGCGGGCATTGCCGAGGCGGGACACGGCAAGTATTACCGACTGGACCGCGAGGAGGATGTCATGGATGTCCTGTTTGCGGACGTGGCGGATGATATCACCGAAACGATCATCGAGCGCGAGACA
>JAZRFD010000029.1:0-1943 GCA_045661185.1 Eubacteriales bacterium
GCGGTCGATCAGCTCCTGCACCGACATATGCTTTGTAACCGACGGCGCGCGCGTCATGCCGATCCCCACGATGTGGTAAACGCCTGCACACGCATCGTTTCCGTGGACGTTGTACTCCGCACCGGGCAGAATGGTCATACCGTCGATCTCGCTTCCCGACCCGAAAAACCAATGGTCGGTCAACGCCACGGCGTCATATCCCGCGTCGCGATATTTGTGTACGGCATCCACGGGTGACATTCTTCCGTCAGAGAGCGTGGTGTGCATATGCAAATTGACCTTGTATCTCGCTTTGCCAAACAGATCTGTATACATTTCACCGTCTCCTTTGCTACATTCTTCTCTTTATTGTATCATAATCAGCTCTTTTTGGCAAGGGCTTTGCATAAAAATTCACGGATTTGATGAAAACTTCCCCCCCACTTTGCGCAAAGCCTCTTGCAATTCGGGGTAAAAAATGGTATCATATAAGCGGAATCTGTTTTCACTACTTAAGAAAAGAGGATAAAAGCATGAAATTGAGCGTTCTTGCCAACCTGTATGGGCAAAAGCCCCTTGAGGAAACTCTGCAAATTTTGACCTCGCTTGGCGTTCACACCGTGGAGCTCGGCGCGGGCGGCTACCCCGGAAAGGCACACTGCAACCCCGAGGAGCTTCTGGCGGATGAAAAGAAGTACGACGCGTTCATCGCAACACTCAAAAAGTACGATGTGACCGTCTGCGCCTTAGCGGCACACGGAAACGCGCTGCACCCCGACAAGGCCATCTCGGCACAGTTCGACAAGGACTTCCGCAATGCGGTTCTTTTGGCTGAAAAGATGGGCGTTGACACGGTCATCACCTTCTCGGGCTGCCCCGGCGACCATGAGGGTGCAAAGTATCCCAACTGGGTCACCTGCCCCTGGCCCGAGGACTTCCTTGCCATTCTTGATTGGCAATGGAATGAAAAGCTGATCCCCTATTGGAAGGAAGCAGGCGCGTTTGCTCACGCACACAACGTGCCCCACATCGCGTTTGAGATGCACCCCGGCTTCTGCATCTACAACCCCGAAACGCTTCTGCGCCTGCGCGCGGCGGTCGGTGACGTGATCGGCGCGAACTTCGACCCCTCACACCTGATCTGGCAGGGTATGGATCCCGTGGCGGCGATCCGTGAGCTTGCGGGCGCGATCTACCACGTGCACGCAAAGGACACCAAGATCGACAAGTACAACACCGCAAAGAACGGCGTGCTTGACACCAAGCATTACGGCGACGAGCTCCACCGCGCGTGGGTGTTCCGCACCGTTGGCTACGGCAACGGCGAGACCTACTGGCGCGATCTCGTTTCCAACCTGCGTCTGTGCGGCTACGACCGCGTGCTCTCCATCGAGCATGAGGACAGCCTGATGTCTATTGACGAGGGACTTCGCAAGGCGGTTTCCTTCCTGCAGGATATCATCATCACCGAGGAAAAGCCCACCTCCATGGCTTGGGCTTGAGTACTGTGATTGTGGGGAGAGGACTTTTTGAAAAAAGTCCTCTCCCCACACCTCTCTCTCAAAAGCTTTCACAGCATGGGTATTGCCTACCCACCCAAGGGCACGCGACACAGTGCGCCATTTTTTGTTTGTGCGTTTTTGTTTTCTTATCCCTTCCGGCGTTTTCGAAGAAAACGCCGGAAGGGATAAGAAAATGCTACATGGCAGAGTTTTCACAAAAGTGGTACGTACTGGTGTTCTACATTCTCAATTTCGTCATGGTTGCCGCAGACCTGTGTCTCTATTTCCGCAACCGCGCGCTTGACAAAAAGTGCGAAGTCGCAACTACATAAAGAATCCGCCCGCGCTTGGGCGCGGGCTCTGGTTGTAGGCCAAAAGGACGTTATTTGTTAGATTGCACAAAAATTTTTATTCCGCTTTTTCTTTTGGGGAAAAAGGCGCAAAAGAAAAAGCTTGGCAAAA
>JAZRFD010000030.1:0-18828 GCA_045661185.1 Eubacteriales bacterium
TCATGCGAGGGGACGCAGATCAGATCGGCATCCGCATATACACCAAGATTCATAACAACCCCGAGCGAGAAGTCCTTGCCGAACAGCGGGAGAGACGTGCCGAAGGGGATTTCTTCGCCTTCAAACGTCAAGGTACCAGTGCGAGGCGCATCGGAAAACCAACGGCGCTCGGCGGTACTCGGCGCTTTTGCGCAAAGCCCCAAGAGCTTTCCGCGCGCACAAACGGCGGCGCAGCTGTAAATTCTTTGTCCGTCATCCCACGGAAGTCCCACAACCGACATGACGGAGAGTGCTTGCGTTTGTGCTAAGAACGCCTTGAGTGCCTGTTTCGCACTTATCAGAAGCGTTGCGTTGTAAAACAGATCACCGCACGACGCACTCGTCAAGGAAAGCGCGGGGAAGACCAACACGCGCACACCGCGGGCATCGGCATCTGCGGCAAGGCGCACGTGTTCTTGCAGATTGTGCATGGGATCGGCAATTTTGATGCGCGGCGTTGCAGCGGCAACCTTGATAATACCGTTTTTCATATCTTCACACCTTTCGGAATTGTTCTTCTCAAATTATACCATTGCAGGCGGCAGATTGTCAAGAGTGCGCGGGAAAATATTGTCTGCCTGTCTTTCGGATCAAAAAATGCGAATAGAAATTTGTAATATTATTGACTTTTTTGTTAAAAAGTGTTATCATATAGTTATCCTATTTTAAGAAAGGAACTTTCAATTATGGCAAACAAGTTTTGTACCAACTGCGGAGCCGAGATGGAGGAGAACGCAAAGTTCTGCACCTCTTGTGGAACGCAGGAAACGGAAAATGTGCCTGCTCCCGAAAAAGAAGCACCCGCAAAAAAGACCGCCCCGATGAACACAAAGAGACTGATCTCGCTCGGCGTTGCCGCGCTGGCATTCGTTTTGTCCTTCGTCATGGTGATTTTGGCGTTCTGCCCGATTCTTACGTCCGTTTTGCCGGATGGAACCGAGGCAAAGCTCAAGATTTCGCCGCTTCACAACGTTGCATTTATGTTTGATGCAATGCGGTCGCAAGACGAAGAGGATCTTATGGATTCCAAATTGTATGACCGTTATGAAGACGCGATGGAGGATTTTTTAGACGAAATCAGCGGCAATGAGGATGAGTACGACGATCTTTCCGCAAAGGAAAAACGCTTGCTGAACAAGGCTTGCATTTTGGAAGCCAGATTGGCGCTCAGAAGTGAATCCTCGGCATTGACTCCTACCATGGTTATTTCCGCTGTTTTGACGCTGGTCTATCTGTTGGCGGCAATCGCATTGCTGGCAGTATCCGCATGGTATGTTCTTGTGCTGCTTCTCAATACCGAGGGCCTCGGAGAAAAGATGGCAAGTCTGCGCAACGCCTTCGGCAAACTGACTGACGTATCCGCAGAGAAGGTCAGAGAATATTTGGTCACAGGCATTTGTGCGTTTCCCATGGTGATGCTTTCGCTGTATGCTTCTATGTTTATGACCTTTGATGGTGCATCCATTAAAACCGTGATCGCGGGCCCCGGTGTTTGCGTAATCGTTTTCTCCGCGATCCTATTTGCGGGATTGATTGCGGAAAAGGTGCTTGCGGGCGAGTTCAAGCTTGACCGCGCACTGCTCACGCGCGGCATCGCGTTTGTTTGCGCCCTGCTTTTGACGGTTCTGGCGTTCGCGCCCGTAATCAGCACCAAGATCAAGGCTGAATTTGCAGGTCGCTCCAAGGAAAAGACAGTTCGAATCGGTATGAGCGCGGGAATGTTCAGAAACTGGTATCTGACGGGTGAGTCAAGGGATCAGTTTGATGAGAGCCTTGAGACGTTGGAGGATCTATACGACGACAAGGACGATGCCAGGGAGGCACTTGTGACAAATTCCTGCCCGAGCTTTGGTTACTATAAATATCGTGACGTGGAGGATGGGGAGTACAATACCCAAATTCTCAGGTTCATTTTGTTGAGCAACGTTGCCGGCGGATATATAGGTATGGGCTGGCTTTTCGGTTTTGTAACCGTTCTTAACCTGCTCGTTGTGATCGCGGGATGCGCTCTGATGTGGTGCAACCTGAGCGCGATCGCGGGCGGCAAAACCGTTGAAGCGATCGGTAAATACGCAAAGCGCGTGGCGCTGATCGCGGCGGTGGCTGCACTCCTGCTTGTGATCCTGTTTGCGATCATGACGACCTCTACGATTGACAAGTACATGAAAAATGATTATAAGATCTCCGTTGGAGTCGGTGCAGGTATCATTTTCATGGTAATCTTTGCAGTTGTCAACTTCCTGTTGCCCACCATTATGGATAAGGTCAGCGCTTACCTTCCCAAAAAAGCAGAGGACATTCCCACAGAGGAGCCCGAAACGGTTCAGCAGGATTGATTCCATTATAAAAAACACCGCCGCCAAGGCTTCTTGGCGGCGGTACTTTTTTTAACCAACGGTTTCGGGCTCCAGCTCGCGAATGGCGTTTTGGAGCGTTGCAGCAGCATTGTGCAGGCTTGCTTCCTCCTCCTCGTTGAGTGGAATGTCAAGCACCTGACGGATGCCCGAGCGGCTGACGATGCAGGGAACACTCATATAGACGCCGTTCACACCGTAGTGCCCGTTTACAAGTGCCGAGACGGGCAGGATCGAATTTTCGTCGCGCACAATGGCGGAGACAATGCGCTTGACCGATTCGGCAATTGCGTAATAGGTAGCACCTTTGGCCTCGATGATCTCATACGCGCTGTCACGCACGTCGCGGAACAGAGAATCGAGGATCCCCTTGTCATAGCCTTGACCGCAGTTTGCGCAGTACTGGTGCAGGTCCACACCCGACACGTTTGCCGAGCTCCATACGGGCAGCTCGCTGTCTCCATGTTCACCGATGATAAAGGAGTGCACGTTTCTGCCGTCCACGCCAAGATGCGAGCCGAGGAGCTGCTTCAGGCGTGCCGTGTCAAGCACCGTGCCCGAGCCGATGACGCGCTCTGCGGGGAAGCCCGAGATCTTCCACGTTACGTAGGAAAGCACATCCACGGGATTGGTGACGACCAAAAGAATGGCACCGCTGTTGTAAAGAGTAATGTTGCTAACGATCGAGCGAAAAATACGGGTGTTGGTGCGGAGCAGATCAAGTCGTGTCTCTCCGGGCTTTTGATTGGCGCCCGCCGTGATGATGATGAGCCCACAGTCACCGAGATCCGAGTAATCCCCCGCGTAAATATCCATGGGAGTGTGGAAGGGAAGCCCATGCGCGATGTCGGCAGCCTCGCCCTCGGCCTTTTTTTGATTGATGTCGATCAGCACCATTTCGGTAAACCAACCGGTTTGCATCAGGGTGTAAGCCGTTGTCGCGCCCACGTTTCCGCAGCCGATCACGGCACATTTGCTCATGTTGACCTCAGAGGTGAGGCGAATTTTCTTTTCCATATCTGTCGTGTACCTCCGTTTTGCTTCGATTTGATTATATTATACACCAAAACAGCCCCGAAATGTGAAAGAAAGAAAATATTTTTAAAAAAATGCTTGACAAACGGGAAAGTGCGTGGTATACTATGTAAAGCAATTTGCTTTACACCCTTGGAGGTGCTGTCGAGATGTTTGAAAAAAACCTTGAGATCGGTGTCCTGCTTGATTTTTACGGCGACGTGCTCTCGGAGCGGAAACGAACGGTTCTGGACTACTATTATAACAACGACCTGTCCTTGGCGGAAATCGCGGAGGAGATCGGCATTTCCAGACAAGGCGTTCGCGAGCTGATTAAAAAATCGGGCGATGAGCTTTTATTTTATGAAGAAAAGCTCGGGCTTGCAAAGCGCTTTCGCGACGCCGAGGAGCAGGCAAAGCGGCTGATAGAGATGATGGAGAGAGAGGAGACCTCACCCGCTGTCACCAAAGCGGCGCGGGAGCTCATGGAAACCGTGCGTAGGTAATTGCTTTTGAAGGAGGAAATGAGATGTTTGAAAGTCTTGGCGAAAAACTGAATAACGCCTTCAAAAAATTCCGTAATAAAGGAAAGCTGACCGAAGCCGACGTCAAGGCGGGCATGCGCGAAATCAAGCTCGCATTGCTCGAGGCAGACGTTAACTTCAAGGTCGTACGCGATTTTATTAAGATCGTTTCCGAGCGCGCGGTCGGTGCCGAGGTGCTCGAATCCTTGCTGCCCGCACAGCAGGTCGTCAAAATCGTCAACGAGGAATTGACGCGCCTGATGGGTGGCACCCAATCCAAGCTCAACATTTCCCCCAAGCCCCCAACGGTCATTATGATGGTGGGTCTGCAGGGCGCGGGTAAAACCACGCACGCAGGCAAGCTTGCGGGTATGTATAAAAAGCAGGGCAAGCGCCCGTTGCTCGTCGCGTGCGACGTTTACCGTCCCGCGGCAATCAAGCAGCTGCAGGTCGTCGGTGAAAAGCTGGATATTCCCGTGTTCACCATGGGCGACAAGATTTCTCCCGTAGAGATCGCCAAGGAAGGCATCAAGCACGCGAACCTTAAGGGCTATGATATGGTCTTTATTGATACCGCAGGACGCTTGCAGATCGACGAGGTACTGATGCAGGAGCTTCAGGATATCAAGGCGGCGGTTGAGCCGTCCGAGATTTTGCTTACGGTCGACTCCATGATCGGTCAGGAATCGGTCAACGTGGCGGAAACCTTCAACAACCTGCTGGATATCACAGGCGTGATTTTGACCAAGCTCGACGGTGACACGCGTGGCGGTGCGGCTCTTTCGATCCGTTACGTCACGGGCAAGCCCATCAAGTTTGTCGGCACGGGAGAAAAGCTGGATACCATCGAGCCCTTCCACCCCGACCGTATGGCGTCGAGAATCCTCGGCATGGGCGACGTGCTCACCCTGATCGACAAGGCGCAGGCGGCATATGACGAAAAGCAAGCGGCGGAGCTTGAGCAGAAGATGCGTCAGCAGACCTTCACGCTCGACGATTATCTGGCGCAGCTGGCACAGATCAAGAATATGGGCAACCTCGAGCAGCTTATGAGCATGATGCCGGGTGTCAAGCCGGGGGCACTCAAGGACGCAAAGATCGACGAATCGGTCTTGGCGCACACCGAGGCAATCATTCACTCCATGACCAAAAAAGAGAGGGAACACCCCGATATCATCAACGCATCGCGCAAAAAGCGCATCGCGGCAGGCTCGGGCACCTCGGTCGAGGAGGTCAACAAGCTGCTCAAGCAGTTTGATCAGATGCTGAAAATGATGAAGCAGTTCAGCAACATGGGCAAGTCCCGCAAAGGCATGAAAATGCTCGGTAGAATGAAGATGCCATTCTGATTTCACCGTTCATTCATAGAAAAAACAATTATATTTTGGAGGAAACAAATCATGGCAGTAAAAATGAGATTGACCAGAATGGGCGCAAAGAAGGCTCCCTTCTACCGTGTCATCGTAGCAGACAGCCGTTCTCCCAGAGACGGTCGCTTCATCGAGGAGATCGGTTACTACAACCCCCTGACCGAGCCCGCTGACATCAAGATCGACGCAGAGAAGGCAAAGAAGTGGCTCGGCAACGGCGCACAGCCCACCGAGACCGTTAAGTCCCTGCTGAAGAAGAGCGGCATTGTTGACTGATCCTTTCAGCAAGGAGCACGAGAATGATTAGCTTACAGGAAACGTTGCAGGACATTGCCAAGGCGATCGTCGATTCTCCCGACGAGGTAAAGGTTGTGCAGGAAGAGGATGAAAAGACCATCACTCTGACGCTGACCGTTGCCCCCGACGACATGGGAATGGTGATCGGCAGACACGGCAGAATCGCAAAGGCGATCCGTACCGTGATCAAGGCAGCATCCGCGCAAACCGGCAAAAAGGTCAGCGTGGATATCCGTTGAACAGAATTTAACGGAGCGCAAACCGAAAAATACCCACAGGGAAGAATGCTTCTCCCGTGGGTGTTTTTTTGTGCATGAATATAATAAAATATGTAAAAAAGGTTTACAAATTGCTTTTTTTATGGTATAATACTAATAATATTGCCGCAAAGGAGGACTTGCGCATGCGACTTGATAAATTGCTCTCGGAATGTGGGATCGCCACCCGTCGGGAAAGCGCCAAGGCGGCGCGCGCAGGACAGATACTTGTCAACGGTATGCCCGCCGTACGTGCGGATATGCAGGTGAATGAGCACACCGATTCCGTGACCTTTTGTGGCAGAGCCGTGACCTACCAAAAATTTGTGTACGTCATGCTCAACAAGCCCGATGGCTACGTCAGCGCCACCGAGGACGGGCGAGCCCCCGTTGTAACCGAGCTCTTACCCGACGAGTACCGCCGACGCGAGGTGTTTCCGTGCGGGCGACTTGATAAGCACACGCTGGGGCTGATGCTCCTGACCGACGACGGTCAGCTCTCCCATCGCTTGCTCTCACCCACGCGCCACGTTGCAAAAAGCTATGCCTTCCGCGTCAAATTTTCGTTGTCCGCGGATGACGTTTTAGCCCTTGAAGCGGGCGTGGATATCGGCGGTTACGTGACAAAGCCTTGCAGCGTAACGCTGGTTGACGAGCGCGAGGGGATGATCTCCATCACCGAGGGCAAATACCATCAGATCAAGCTGATGATGGAGGCGGTGCACAATCAGATCACGTATCTGGAGCGCCGCACGTTCGGCCCCCTGACGCTTGATGAAGCGCTTGCGCGAGGCGAATGGCGCGAGCTGACACCCGAAGAAATTGATGCGCTCCGACAGGCATAACAATATGTCCCAACAGAAAGGAATCAGAACCCATGAATATCATTGAAAAGCTGGCACAGGAATTTGGACTCAAGGTCGAGCAGGTTGAAAAGACCGTTGCTTTGATCGACGAGGGCAATACCATCCCGTTTATTGCCCGTTACCGTAAGGAGGTTACGGGGAGCCTTGACGACAACGTCCTGCGTGACCTGAATGACCGCTTGAATTTCCTGCGCAATATCGAAAAGAGAAAGCAGGAGGTCTTTGACCTGATCTCCGCGCAGGAAAAAATGACCCCCGAGATCGAAGCGGCCATCGCGGCGGCGCAGACCATCACAGAGGTCGACGATATCTACCGCCCCTTCCGTCCGCACCGCAAAACGCGCGCGTCGGTTGCAAGAGAAAAGGGCTTGGAGCCTCTGGCGGAGCTTTTGTACGCGCAGGAGCCTGCCTACACACCCTCGATCGAGGAGCAGGCGGCTTCTTATATTGACGAGGAAAAGGGCGTTGCAAGCGTTGAGGAAGCGTTGCAGGGCGCGAAGGATATCATCGCGGAGAACGTGTCGGATAACGCAGAATTCCGTAAGGAGATCCGCCGCTTGACCTTTGAATTCGGTACGCTTTCCACAAAATCCGCGAAGGAGGAGGACTCGGTCTACGCGCAGTATTACGAGTATGCCGAGGCACTCAAAAAGGTGCTTCCGCATCGCGTGCTGGCAATCAACCGCGGCGAGAAGGAGGACTTCTTGAAGGTCAGCGTTTCGGTGGAATCCGAGATCGTTCTGAACTATCTGTTCGCGCAGATCCTGCTTGGCAACAAGAGCCCCGCGGAGCCCTACGTTTCCGCGGCCGTTATGGATAGCTACGACCGCCTGATCGCACCGTCGATCGAGCGCGAGATCCGCAGCGACATCTTTGACAACGCCTGCGAGGGCGCGATCAAGGTCTTTGCCGATAACCTCGGCCACCTTTTGATGCAGTCGCCGCTCAAGGGCAAGACCGTTTTGGGCTTTGACCCCGGTTACGGACATGGCTGTAAGCTGGCGGTGGTGGATAAGACGGGTAAGGTCGTGGACACCGCGGTCATTATGCCGTTCCGCCGCAGAGAGGATATTGAGGGGATCAAAAACGGTACCGCCCACAGCGACGATTTCGAGCGCAGTAAGGCAACCGTGAAAAGACTTATCAGCCGTCACCGCGTAGACGTGATCGCCATCGGTAACGGTACGGCATCCAAGGAAAGTGAGATCTTCATCGCAAATCTGCTCAAGGAGATCCCCGAGGACGTCAAGTATATCGTTGTCAGCGAGGCGGGGGCGTCCATTTATTCCGCATCCAAGCTGGCGGCAGAGGAATTTCCTGAGTTTGACGTCATGCAGAGAAGCGCGGTCTCTATCGCGCGCCGATTGCAGGATCCTTTGGCGGAGCTGATCAAGATCGACCCCAAGGGCATCGGCGTGGGGCAGTACCAGCACGACATGAAGCAGGCGCGTCTTGACGAGGCGCTGGGCGGTGTCGTAGAGGATTGCGTCAACGCTGTCGGCGTGGATATCAATACCGCTTCCTACTCGCTCCTGTCCTACATTTCGGGTATCAACATCACCTCTGCAAAGAACATTGTTAAGTACCGCGAGGAGAACGGTGAGTTTTCCAACCGCGCACAACTGCTCAAGGTGCCGCGCATCGGCGCCAAGGCGTACGAGCAGGCAGCAGGCTTTTTGCGCGTTCCCGGCGGTAAGGAGATCCTTGATAACACGGGCGTGCATCCCGAATCCTACGAGGCGGCGGGCAAGCTCTTGGATATGTTCGGGTACACCAAGGCAGACGTTGCGGCAGGGAATCTCAAGGAGCTGGGCGCCAAGGTGCAGTCCGCAGGCTTTACCAAGGTTGCGGAAACACTCGGTGTCGGCGCACCGACGCTGAAGGACATCGTGGGCGAATTGGAAAAGCCCGGACGCGATATCCGCGATACGCTCCCGCCCCCCGTGCTGCGCGACGACATCCTCAGCCTTGAGGACCTCAAGTCCGACATGGAGCTGACGGGAACCGTGCGCAACGTCATTGACTTTGGTGCGTTTGTTGATATCGGCGTGCATCAGGACGGTCTGGTTCATATCTCCCAGCTCTCCGATCGCTTCGTCAAGCACCCCTCCGACGTGGTCAAGGTAGGGGATATCGTCAAGGTACGCGTCCTTTCGGTAGACATTGCCAAAAAGCGCATTTCCTTGACCATGCGCTCCAAAGGAAAAGCATAATTTTAATAAATTAAAACCGAAAACCGTTTATTTCGGCTTTTGTTGATAAATGAAAGTTGCTTATTGTGCAGATTGCACAATAATGCGCGCAAAATTTTGGGGAAATAAACTCTTTCATTTTTGCGAAAAATTTGGTACAATATGTATGTTAGAAATACTGCCCGCATAGGGCTTTCAGGAGGATTATCAAATGGCAGGCTTATCCCTTAGACATATCTACAAGAAGTATCCCGGCGGTGTTACCGCAGTTTCCGATTTCAACCTGGAAATCAAGGATAAAGAGTTTTTGGTATTGGTCGGACCTTCCGGTTGCGGTAAGTCCACCACGCTGCGTATGATCGCGGGTCTGGAAGAGATCTCCGAGGGTGAGCTCTTCATCGGCGACCGTCTTGTAAACGACGTAGCACCGAAGGACCGTAAGATCGCGATGGTGTTCCAGAACTACGCTCTGTACCCCCACATGTCCGTGTTTGAAAACATGGCGTTTGGTCTGAAGCTGAGCAAGGTTCCGAAGGAAGTTATTAAGAAAAAGGTAGAGGACGCAGCACGCGTTCTGGATATCACCCACCTGCTCGACCGTAAGCCGAAGGCTCTCTCGGGTGGTCAGAAGCAGCGTGTGGCTCTGGGTCGTGCAATCGTCCGTGATCCTCAGGTATTCCTGCTTGACGAGCCGCTTTCCAACCTGGACGCAAAGCTTCGTGCAACCATGAGAACCGAGCTTACCAAGCTTCACAACCGCGTTGAAACCACCTTTATTTACGTTACGCACGACCAGGTCGAGGCTATGACCATGGCAACCCGTATCGTTGTTATGAAGGACGGTCTGATCCAGCAGGTTGAAACGCCTCAGAACCTGTACGACAAGCCCGTAAACATCTTCGTTGCAGGCTTTATCGGAACGCCTCAGATGAACTTCATGAACGGAACGCTCGTGAAGAAGAAGGAGGACGGCAAGGTTTACTTCATTTACGAGGGCAACGAGCTGCTCCTGCCCAAGGAAAAGGCTGAAGCAGAGGAGCTTCAGGAGTACATCGGTAAGGAGGTCGTTTGCGGCCTGCGTCCCGAGTGTATCCACGATGACGAAGCAAGCATCGCAAACAGCGAGGGCGCAACCCTTGACGTTGACGTTGACGTTACCGAGCTTATGGGTGCCGAGATCTATCTGTACCTCAAGGTCGGAGAAGAGGGCAAGCTGACCGCGCGCGTTTCTTCTCGCTCCACCACCCGTGCGGGTGACAATATCAAGATCGCCTTTGACATGGAAAGAATCCATATCTTCGATAAGGATACCGAGCGTTGCATCATTCACTGATCAATCGCAAATCAGTAAACGCCGCAAGCGGAATTCGCTTGTGGCGTTTGGCTTTTTCAAGTGCGCCGCACAGAATTATCATAAATCTCATTGTGTCGAAAGAAAATCAGATAAAATTGGAGAAGTCCACTTGAAAAAGATAAGAGCGTGTGTTATAATAAAAATGAGCATTTTTATGAGGAGCGGCATATGGCAAACAAAATTCTTTTTGTAAACGCTTGTGTAAGAGAGCAGTCGCGCACTCTTGCCCTGGCAAAGCATTTTCTCGGCATGATCAATGGGGAAATTAATGAGATCAATCTCAGCGAGGTCAAAATTTCGCCCTTGACGCGTGAGTCCTTGGAGGCGCGTGACGAACTCTTGAAAAAAAGAAAATACGATGATTCAATGCTGAAATTTGCGTGGGATTTTGCGGCGGCGGATATCATCGTTATAGCAGCCCCTTATTGGGATCTTTCGTTTCCCGCCCTTTTAAAGATCTATCTGGAAGCCGTCAGCGTGAGAGGTATTACGTACCGTTACAATAACGGCTCTCCCTACGGGCTTTGTCGTGCAAAGCGATTGGTGTACATAACCTCCGCCGGAGGTATCATTGACTTTGATTATGGGTACAATTATATTCATGCTTTGGCGAAAAATTGCTTTGGGATTCCCGAAGTGGTTTATTTCCGTGCCGAGGATTTGGACTTCGGCGATGTCTCCGAGGAGATTATTATGAACGAAGTCAAAGCAAAAATGGGACGTTATCTGCTCAAGGTGTATGACTTAAAGCTAAAGCTGATGAAACAATAAAAAACGGAGGGGAGCGCGGCATGGGATATAAAATTTTTGAATATGATCCCGCGTTGCTGCCTTATGCGCGGGATATTGAACAGCGCATGAAGAATTATGCCAACAAAAAGCGGGAGCTGGTCGGTAAAAAAACGGGCAAGCTCTGCGATTTTGCAAACGGGCATGAGTATTTCGGCTTCCATCGCACCGAGGAGGGCTGGGTCTATCGCGAATGGGCACCTGCGGCCGAGGCGGTGTACCTTACGGGAGACATGGTGGAATGGCGTTGGTTGGATCTGCCCCTGAATCCGCTTGAAAACGGCGTGTGGGAGATCCGCTTGAAGGGACACGACGCCCTTTGGAACGGCTGCCACGTCAAAACCATCGTCAAGCACGAGGGAAAGCTGCTTGAGCGCGTGCCGCTTTATATCCGACGCGTGGAGCAGGACCACACGACCTATCTCTGGTGCGGCGTGATCGTGGACGAGCCCGCGTATGAATGGAAAAATACCGATTTTATCCCCGATAAAAAGAACGTCTTTATCTACGAGTGCCACATTGGCATGGCGCAGGACAAGGAGGGGATCGGAACCTACCGCGAGTTTTGCGAAAACGTCCTTCCGCGTATTAAAAAGCTGGGATATAACACGATTCAGATCATGGCGATCATGGAGCACCCCTATTACGGCTCGTTCGGCTATCAGGTGTCCTCCTTTTATGCCGCATGCTCACGCTACGGCACCCCAAATGAATTAAAGGAATTGATTGATGCTGCCCACGGAATGGGCATCGCGGTGCTTTTGGACGTGGTTCATTCCCACGCGGTTAAAAATACTGCCGAGGGCATCAACGAGTTCGACGGTACGACCTATCAGTTCTTCCACGAGGGCGCGCGCGGAGACCACCCCGCGTGGGGCACCAAGCTCTTCAATTATCACAAAAACGAGGTCATCCATTTTCTGCTTTCCAACCTCAAATTCTGGATGACGGAGTTCCACTTTGACGGCTTCCGCTTTGACGGTGTGACGTCCATGATCTATCACAACCACGGCTTGGGCGTGTCGTTTACCGATTACAGCAAGTATTTTTCACTCAACACCGACACCGAGGCGATCACCTATCTGCAGCTGGCAAACGAGCTGATCCGCGAGGTGAACCCGAACGCCATCACGGTTGCAGAGGATATGTCGGCAATGCCCGGTATGTGCCTGCCGATCCGTGCGGGCGGCGTGGGCTTTGACTACCGCCTTGCGATGGGGTTGCCCGATCTTTGGATCAAGCTGCTCAAGGAATGTCCCGACGAAGCATGGGATATGTGGCGCATCTGGAACGAGCTGACCAGCCGTCGTCCGATGGAAAAATATATCGGCTATGCCGAATCGCACGATCAGGCGTTGGTGGGGGATAAGACCATCATGTTCCGCCTGTGCGACAGCAAAATGTACACCGATATGGCAAAATGGTCGTGCGATCCCACCGTAGCACGCGGAATGGCACTTCATAAGATGATCCGACTGATCTCGCTTTCAGCCGGTGGCGAGGGTTACCTTAACTTTATGGGCAACGAGTTCGGACACCCCGAATGGATTGATTTTCCCCGCGAGGGCAACGGCTGGAGCTATTTCTATTGCCGCAGACAGTGGCATTTGGCGGATGATGAGAGCCTCAAATACGGAGACCTGCAAGCGTTTGACGGTGCGATGATCGCGCTGGCACGCGAGAAAAAGCTCTTTGCAAAGCCCCCGAAGTGCCTGTTCATTGACGATTGGGGCAAGGTGCTGACCTATGAGCGCGCAGGGCTCGTTTTCGTGATGAATTTCCATCCGTACGAGGAAAAGCGCGACTATTGGGTAACTGTTCCGACTGCGGGGTACTACCGCGTTTGCCTCAACACCGACGAGAGTCGCTTTGGCGGATTCGACCGTATTTCCACGAACAAAATGCGCGCCGTCCTGCATCCCGACGGCCACTATAAAATCAAATTGACCCTTCCCGCGCGCACGGGTGTGTGCCTTAAGAAGGGGAGATAAACAAAAACGCGCACGGCAACATGCCGTGCGCGGGGTTTTATGCGGTAAAAAAGCACAAACGGTGCGTGAGTGTAGGTAAAAACGAAAAAAATGCGCGATTTCTCGCCACTATATGCTCGACAAGAGTTAATCATTCTCGGCGATCCATTTCTTTGACCAAGCAAATAATGCTTCGGACATCAAATTAAAATCAACTTTTCCACCATTCTTCAAGCTCAAGAATGTTTCGATAATATCATGTTCATCGGAAGATACAATTCGCAGTAATTCCTTTTGCTGTTTTAGGTATTTTCCTGTCTGCTGAAAGACAATAGCCTGTACAACGAAAGATGCGGATTTATATAGCTCACGCAAAGCATCGTCACGCTTTTCGTGCAACATATTATGTAGGCATCCATGATAGATATTGCAAGCACCGATTTTGATAGCTCTGCCCACAGAAGCTTCATCAATGACCGCGAGCAATGCATCAAGATTTCCTTTTATCGGGGTTGTATCATAATAAAACTGAAAAAGGTCGGAGGACTCCCAGTTCAAAAGTTCATCTTTACCTGAGAGAAAACCACAAATCAGCTCTCTGTGAGGCAGACCGTCAAGCATTGCATTGTAGGCTTGAATATCTGAGGCGGACAGCTGATCCAATATTACGACAACGTCAATATCGCTTGTCTCGGTTGCTTCACCGCGACCGTAGCTCCCCTGTAGCCCAATAAACCATACCCGATCTGTGAAAGTCTCGTTTACCGCATGCAGAAAGGCATTCATCCATTTTTTAATATCCATCATTTGCTGTTTCCCTTTGCAGTTTTGCACGATGCAATCAACATCACTCGGAGTGATGTACATTTTGATGATAGTGATTTGAAAGTCTGCTCATCAATATACTTTGTTCTATATAGCAGTTCAAGCCAATATCCGGTTTCGCTTGCTTCTTTGAGTGCTATTTCAAATTTGGATATAAAGTCCTTTGTTCCTTGTGCATATTGCGCTTCGTGAATATTAGCCCCAATAGAGGTGCCGCTTCTGCCGATTTGGTTGGATATAATCGTTTCGTGATTGGCTTTTAGATATTTAACAAGGTTTATAATGTCAACTGCAAATTCCATCGACAGCTCAACAAGTTTATTGTCTTTCATAGTAGCACCTCCTTTTTCAATATTATATCATAAATTCATATACTTGTCAAATGATGCATCGCCTTACGGCGATATGATGCATTTGCTACGCAAATATGATGTTGCTCACTGCGTTCCGCAATGATGCGATGTTTGCCCAATGTGCCGTTAGGCACACATCATTAGGCGAAGCCGTCATCATTGGCGAAGCCAACATCATTTGCCGAAGGCAAACATCATTCAAAAAAGCCTAATTTGTCCAGTAGACAAATTAGGCTTTTTTGTTGGTGGAGACAATAAGAGTCGAACTTATGACCTCATGCATGTCAAGCATGCGCTCTAACCAACTGAGCTATGCCTCCGTCGCAACGATGTATATTATACCATAAGTGTTTGTGAATTGCAAGCCCTTTTTGAAAAAAAGTCAAAAAAATTTTTAAGCGCGGAAAAGGGCATGAAAAGAGGGGAAAAGTTTTTCAAATGTCACAAAAAATATATTGATTTTAGAGGGGGATTGTGTTATAATATGATATTATTTGTAAACGTCCGAAACCGAAAGCGAGGGGTGAGAAATGAGCGCTGTTCAAAAGCTTTTGAAATTCATTGAGAAAAGTCCCACGTCCTTCCACGCGGTGGCAAGCTGTGTGGATGCGTTGGAGAAAAAGGGCTTCGTGCCGCTTTGCGAGGGGGACGAATGGGCGCTTTCTGTGGGCGGGAAGTACTACGTCACGCGCAACCGCTCCTCGATCATCGCGTTTGAGCTGCCGCGTACGACCCCCAATCATTTTTTGATTGCCGCGTCGCACACCGATTCGCCCATGTTCAAGATCAAAAGCGAGCATCTTGCTCTGTCTTTGGATCGCTATCAGCGCATCAACACCGAGCCTTACGGCGGTTCGATCTATTCGACCTGGACCGACCGTCCGTTATCCGTCGCGGGCCGCGTGATCCTTTGCGAAAACGGCGGGTTTACCACACGGTTGGTCAATTTTGAGCGCGACCTTTTGGTGATCCCCAATCTGTCGATCCACTTCAACAGAGGTGTCAATTCGGGGTATGCCTACAATCCCGCGGTCGATCTGCTCCCGCTCTTTGCGGACGGCAAGGATACGACGCTGAAAAGCCTTGTCGCGCGTGAATTGAATTGCGACGAGGGCGCGATCGCAGGCATGGATCTTTACGTATACAATCGCACCAAGGGCACGACCTTTGGCTCTTCCAATGAGTTTTTCGCGTCTCCGCGCATTGATAACCTGATGTGCGTCTGGGGTACACTGCAGGGCTTTCTTGAAGCGGCGCCTATCTCCTCGGTCAACGTCTTTTTTGCGGCGGACAACGAGGAAACGGGAAGCGCCACCAAGCAGGGCGCGGGCTCGGTGTTCCTCTCCGACACGCTTGATCGCATCTGCGAGGGACTTGGCGTTGACAAGCGACGGCTGCTTGCATCCTCGATGATGGTGTCGGCGGACAACGCGCAAGCAAGGCACCCGAACCACCCCGAGCTGAGCGATGCGCAAAACGCGCCGTATATGGGCGGCGGTGTGGTCATCAAATACAATGCCGCGCAAAAATACACCACCGACGCATTTTCGGCATCCGTTTTTGAGTCGATCTGTGCGCGCGCGGGCGTTCCAACGCAACGCTTTGCAAACCGCAGCGATATGGCGGGCGGCTCAACGCTTGGGTCGATCGCAAACACGCAGGTTCCCGTGATGAGCGTGGATATCGGCATGGCGCAGTTGGCTATGCACTCCGCCTATGAAACGGCGGGCAGCAGAGACGCGGCATACCTTGCAGACGCTATGAAGGCCTATTATTCCTGTGCGCTTCACGCAAGCGCTGACGGGAATATCACAGTTTCTTACCCTGAGCAAGCATAAGGAGAAGAGCGATGTATAAAATCGGATTTGACAATGAAAAATATATAGAAATGCAATCCTCGCACATCCGTCAGCGCATCGACCAGTTTGGCGGTAAGCTCTATTTGGAGTTTGGCGGTAAGCTGTTTGACGACTATCACGCCGCGCGCGTGCTTCCGGGCTTTGCTCCCGACAGTAAGGTGCGCATGCTGATCCAGCTCAAGGAGGAGGCGGAGATCGTGATCGTCATCAACGCCAACGATATTGAGAAGAACAAGGTGCGCGGTGACCTTGGCATTACGTACGACCTTGACGTTTTGCGCCTCATCGACGCATTCCGCAGCTTTGGACTGCTTGTCGGCAGCGTGGTGCTCACACGTTGGCAGGATCAACCCGCCGCGAATAAATTTCAGGCCCGCTTGGAGTCGCTCGGTGTGCGTGTCTACCGCCACTATTCCATTCCGGGGTATCCGTCCGAAATTGATACGATCGTCAGCGACGAGGGATACGGAAAGAACGAGTATATTGAAACCTCGCGCTCGCTCGTCGTCGTCACCGCCCCGGGGCCCGGTAGCGGTAAGATGGCGGTGTGCCTGAGCCAGATCTATCACGATCACAAGAGAGGAAAGCAGGCAGGGTATGCAAAGTTTGAGACCTTCCCGGTCTGGAATCTTTCCCTGAAGCACCCCGTCAATATAGCCTATGAGGCGGCAACGGCTGATCTTAACGACCTGAACATGATTGATCCGTTCCACCTGGAGGCATACGGCGTAACAGCGGTCAACTACAACCGCGACGTGGAGATCTTTCCCGTGCTCAACGCCATGTTCCAACGCATTCACGGCGCATCCCCCTATAAATCTCCCACGGATATGGGTGTGAATATGGCGGGGAACTGCATCGTGGACAACGACGCCGTGTGCGACGCGGCCAAAATGGAGATCGTGCGCCGTTATTATTCGGCGCTCTCCAATCAACGCAAGGACAATGGCGGCTCGCACGAGGTTGAAAAGCTGAAGCTGATCATGCAGTCCGCGGGGATCGACACCGATTTCCGTCACGTTGCAGAGGCGGCGCGCGCCAAGGCGGAGGCAACGGGCAAGCCCGCGGCGGCACTTGAATTGCCCGACGGTAGAATTATTACGGGAAAGACCTCGCGCTTGCTCGGTGCGGCATCGGCGGCATTGCTCAATGCGCTCAAAACCATGGCGGATATCGACGACCGCATCGATCTGATCTCGCCAGAGATTCTGGAGCCGATCACAAGTCTTAAGGTAGGCGTGCTTGGGAGCAAAAATCCGCGCCTGCATCCCGACGAATTGCTCATTGCGCTTTCTATTTGCGCGGTGCACGATCCGATCGCAAGAAAGGCGACCGAGCAGCTTGTGAATTTGCGCTACTGTGAAATGCATTCATCCGTTATTTTGTCTGCAAACGACGAGCATACTCTGAAAAAGCTGGGCATCCACCTGACGTGTGAGCCCGCATATGAGACAAAACGGCTGTTCCACGGCTGATTGACAGGAAAGGAGGAGATTTTGTGGGAACGATATACGATTATCTGAGCTGGCGCGGCGATCTGGCGTTTTCGGAGGCTGCCCCCAATGAGGTGGACTGTTTGATCTTTTCCATGATCTCCTATCTCGATTTCGAGGGCATCGTGCCGTCCGCACACGACGAGAGCGGCATCACGCTGCGCGGTGCGGCCACCAAGCTGCAATCCCGTGTCCGCGACCCTAAAAAAATGGTGTCGGGCGTTCTGATCCCCAAGGATATCGGCCCTTTGTTCCGCAAGCTCAAGGAAACGCGGCGCTTTCGCGGTGTCGAACTCAAGGCGTTTGTCAACGAGATCGACGAAAAGACGGAAAAGCAGTTTGCAGCGCTCACCTTCCTTTTGGATGACGGCACGGCGGTCGTGACCTATCGGGGCACGGACGACACGCTGGTCGGGTGGAAGGAGGACATGAATATGTGCTATCTTCCCGTGATCCCGTCGCAAGAGGCGGCGGTCGAATATCTGCGGCAGGCGGCAACCGCGCACAGTGGCCCTTTGATCTGTACGGGGCACAGTAAGGGCGGAAACCTTGCGGTCTATGCGACGGTAAAAAGCCAAAAAGCGATCCGTAAGCGCATTAAGGGCGTTTACAGTCACGAGGGGCCGGGCTTTTCGCGCTCCTTGTTGGATGACCCCGTGTATCTGGAAATGCGTCCCGTGATCCGCAATCTGGTTCCGCAGTCAACGGTGGTTGGGATCCTTTTGGAGCACGACGATCACCTGACCGTGGTCAAGAGCCGACAGACGGGGCTCCTTCAGCACAACGGTCTTTCGTGGGAGGTTATGGGAAGCTCCTTTGTACACCTGAAAAACACCGCGCCCGAAAGCAGGCGCGCCGACAAGACCATTAACCAATGGATCAAGGATATGACGCCGGAGCAACGCGCGGAATTTTCCGCAGCGGTGTATCAGCTGTTCTCGGTTGAGGGCGTCAAAACGCTGACCGACCTTGTGGCAGTGAAAAAGAAATGGCTCAGCCATAGCAAAAATCTGGATCCCAAGGTGCATGAAACCGTGCAAACGATGATGGCGGATCTGATCAAGCGAAACGGAAAGAACCTTTTGACGGATATTTTCCGCAAGGGGGAAGGGGAATAATAAAAAAGCACGCATAGCGTGCTTTTTTATTATTGGTCAAGCATGATCTTAATAATTTCCTTGTCGGTCTCTCCCATGCCGTCGCGGGCGAGGAGTCCGATGTTGCGAATGGTGTTTTCAACGCCTTTTTTGATAATGCCGTCACCGCCGTAGA
>JAZRFD010000031.1:0-14835 GCA_045661185.1 Eubacteriales bacterium
AAGCTATTGTAATTCCTTACGAGATCCCTTCGGTGCTCCGCACCTCGGTTTTGCTCCATTCGTTCCTCATTTCGCAAAACTTCGACGTCGGCGCTCCGCGCCTTTGCTCAGGATGACACGTTATAGGTTATGCGGTGCGAACAAAGCGGACGACCGATGGTCGCCCATTTTGTTTCATCAGCCAATGAGAAATAAAAATCCCCCAATCCGCAATCAAACTTGACATTCCGCTCTTTTTGTGCTAAAATAAAGGACGTATATGCGTTATTTGACGAAAAGGAGCTAAAAATGGGCGTTTTGAAAACTCTGTGGAACAGAAGCCATGCGGAGAAGCTGCCGCTGATGGAGGAGATCGAGCAATTCGGAGCTGACGGTGAGGAAATCATCTATCGCGCGCTGTGCGAGAGCTTTGATTGCGTGATCCGCAACGTGGTGGTCCCCCATAAAAAGCTTTATCTGGAAAAGGATTTTATGGTGATCCACAAGGGGATCGCGTTCGTTCTTGAGGTCAAAAACTGGAAGGGTGAGATCGGATGCGACGGCAACGATTTTTACCAAAATAAAAGCAATGGTGTGCGTAAAACGCTGAAAAGCCCGGTTGGAACGACGCGTCAATTTATAGATCGAATGCGTGAATTTTACGGGATCGCTTCGCCAATTTGCGGCATGGTGGTCTTTTGCGAGACCGATTGCACGCTTAATCTCCCCGAAAAAATGGATGACGTTGCCCTGCTCCCTGCCGCCAAAATGATTTCTTACATCAAAGGAGAGGTCAAGCGTCTTGGAAAGCCGGACGGCGAGATCGACCTCTCGCGCATTTTGCGCTGCACGCGCTTTTATAGCCGCGACAGCGAGTTTTGCAAGGGGATCCTTGCCGACAGCTTTTTTGAATGTCGCACCGCCGCGGGCGACGTCGTGCGCGTGGACACGTTGAGCCTGCGCTACATGAGCGTGGAAAGCCAACCCCTGCGCATGCGAGACAAGCTGCTTTTGACCTACGTGAACGGCGCCAGCGACGTTTTTTACAGCAACGATACCGTTTTCACGGTCGGTTGCCTTGACGGCACCTATCGCAAGATCGCACTCAACCGCATTCGCCATATTGTATTTTAAAGATGAAAATAGTTGAAAGTTACGTTCCCGAAAATCGCTTTCACCAAGGAAAGGACGATTTGAAATGTCGAATTTTTCATGATGACTGTGCCATTCTCAATGCCGCTGATGATTTTCGCGTGATCGCCGCGCGCGGCATGGAAAAGCAGATGGGGCTTCCCTTCTTTGAGAGCTTTTTAAATGACGCGGATTCAAAAAGCCGCATCCTTCTGTTTTTAAACAGCGAGCAGAGCTATTGCCTGATCCCGCATGGGCAGGAGTCACTTTTGTTTGTCTCCGCGTGGTACGAATCCACAAAGCTCGTGCCCGTCTTTTTACTGCACGCATCCGAGAGAGACGTGCGTCAAATCCTGAATTTTGCATCACGTGATGCGTTTTCAACGATTTTTCGCGTGTCAAACGAGCCGCAAAACGGTGAAGCGTCCCTGCGTGAGCAGCTCGCAGAGATCTTTTATTATCTGGACGGATTGACCAATACAGGGCACAATTTCAGAACGCATTGTAGTATGCTGGCGTCCTTTTTCGGGTGTCGGGTAGAGGAATTTTCAATGCCTCTTTGGGAAGAAAAAATGTCCGATTCTCTCTTTCACCGTGTGACCGCGTTCCTTGCGTGTTCCCTCTTGATCCTGCGTCATCGCACGGGCGAGATCTATTCCGCGGGTTCGTTTCAATCGGGTATCAAGCAAGAAAATGTCGGAAAAGTACAAATCGAAAAGAAACCGACCGACACCGTGTTGGAGATCCCCGCAGGCATACGGCTCGATACCGAATTTTTGCTGCACGTAGAGCAAATTTCAAACTATGAAGCCGAAGGAAAGGTGAAAAAAGGCGGCTCTGTCGTCATTCCAAAAGAAATTCTTGCTCTTTCTAAAATTCCCGCCTTCAGCGATTTTTACATCGAGGCAAGCGATGGAACGCTCGCGTTTGAGGTGCGTCTTGACGCGTTGGACGGCCTGCGGGCACACGCCTTGGAAGAAGAAATTCCGTGGGTGCGCTTCTCGTTCCGAATGGCTTGTTAAAAAAATTCATATTTTTTCCAAAAAAAAGGCTCTGCCGATGAACAAAAGACAAACAAAGGCAAGAGGCAGGATATTTTGGAAAAAGCCCTCCTCCCGGAGGAGGGGGTGAAAGCATGGTTTTGCGTCAGCCTCCCTCGCGGCGGGAGGCTCAATAGCAACCCGTTTACGGGGTAACAAGTAACCGTGGTATAGCCTGCAGGCCTATCTACAGCGCACTTGTGCGCCGCCGTAATATAAGGGCTATGCCCGAAACTAAAATCCCCCCGTTATTGATATGCACCCCAAAAGTGTCTAACTTTTGGGGTGCATATCAGTCGCGGGAGCCCTTTTTTTATGCCTGCGGCACCATTTGATTGATGATGTTGTCCATCATTTGCAAAATATCGGGCAGGAAGCGGCAGGTGAGCATTGTGAAAATGAGCGCACCGACAGCCACCAGAACGACGGGCATCCATCCCGATCCCTTTTTTTCAAAGCGGACCTCCACGCGATATTTCAGATCCTCGGGGATATAAAAGCGCGCTTTGGTGAAATCCATTTGAAAATCATCCGGGTCCTTCCCCGTAAAAAAGGATAAAAGACGGCTCCAAAAGGGCCTTTTTTCTTCCCTTTTTTCTTCCAAAGGCTCCGAATCGGTGCTTTGCGAGGCTTTTTCCGCTAAAAACGCTTCTTCCTCGCAGCACTTTACGTATTTTCGCAGCGTTACGCCACGCGCAAGCTCGCGTCGCACGGACGAATTACGAAATTCGCCAAGCTCCATCAAAGTTTTTGCTTTTTCGGGAGACATACAATCCTCTGCGATCATCTTTCGCAAAAATCCGCCCAGCTTTGTTCGCGTGCGAGCTACCATGACAGTCGCGATCACAATGCCGATCGCGATGCCAAAAATGATCGTGCGCGCCGCCTCATTTGACGAGGGGCCGACTGTAATGTGCTCGTACACGTGAAAATGCACGGAAAAATACTTGTCGATGATATAATTGACCAGCTCGCGCAGGACGGATTGGTCGTACCACCCGATCAAACGCTCCCAAAAGGAGACGCTGTAGAGGGTCGATTTTTCAAAAATCATGATTTTTCTCCTTTGATCGAATCCAAAGAAGCTTATTTCTTAATCACGTCAAGGCCGATATACTTGCGCAGAACCTCGGGAACGGTCACGCTGCCGTCCGCATTCTGATTTTGCTCCACAAGAGCGGGGAAAATGCGGCTGGTTGCAAGGCCCGAACCGTTGAGCGTGTGCAAAAATTCGGTCTTTCCGTTCTCGCGTCTGACACGCATCATGCCGCGGCGCGCCTGATAATCACGCGCGTTGGAAACAGAGGAAACCTCCTTGTAGCCGTTCATAGAGGGAATGTTGATCTCAATATCGTAGGTGCGCGCCATGGATGCGGAGCAGTCCTCTGCCGCGAGCTTCACCGTGCGGAAGTGGAATCCAAGGCCCTTTACGAGGTTTTCGGCGTTGGTAACCAGCTCCTCAAAGGCCTCGTCGCTCTTTTCGGGCAGTGTGTACTGCACCATTTCAACCTTGTTGAACTGGTGACCGCGCACCATTCCGCGCTCATCCGCGCGATAAGAGCCTGCCTCGCGACGGAAGCAAGGCGTGTAGCTGATATATTTCTTGGGCAGATCTGCCTCGGTCAGGATCTCGTCGCGGTGGAGCGATACCAGCGCGGTCTCGGCGGTCGGCAGCATAAAGCGGCGACGCTCATCCTCGGCGGTCTCCATCCAGTACACGTCGTCCTGAAATTTCGGGAACTGACCCGCGGTCAGGCCGCATTCGTAGCCCAGCATGTGCGGAACGAGCATCAACTGGTAATTATTCCCAAGATGGAAGTCGATGAAATAGTTCAAAAGTGCCCATTCCAGGCGCGCGCCAATGCCGGAATAGATCCAGAATCCGTTTCCGGAGAGCTTCGTGCCTCTCTTGTAGTCTATCAAACCAAGATCGGTGCACAGATCAACGTGATTTTTGGGCTCAAAATCGAACTTACGGGGCTCGCCGTAGTAGCGAAGGGGCTCGTTGTTCTCTTTTCCGCCAGCCTTCAGGTCAAAATCGGGCAGATTGGGGAGTCCCAGCATCAGTCCCGTCAGCTGCGTCTCCACTTCCTTCAATTTCTCGTCAAGAGCCTTTGCGCGAGCTCCCATTTCCTTCATGGCAGCAAAGATCTCCGCGGTGTCCTTGCCTTCCTTTTTATACTGCGGAATGAGCTTGTTGGTTTTGTTCTGCTCCGCCTTGATCGCCTCAACGTCACCGATGATCGTGCGACGCTCGGTGTCAAGCTTCAGAATCAGTTCAATTTCTTCCTTGGCGTCTTTTCCTTTTTTTGCCAGTCTATCAACCACTTCTTCGGGTTTTTCCTTAATATATTTGATATCTAACATGATTTTTCTCCTGTTTTCGGGGTGTTTTATTCGTTTTCGGCAAAGAAATCCTTGCCGCAGATGGCCTTGAGCAACTCTGCAAGATCATCATCGTCACTATATGCCAGCTCTACTACCTTTTTCTTGTTTGTTTTCAAAATTTTCACACGTCTTCCGAGAATTCTCACCGCGCGGTGCTCAAGATCACGCATATAGACCTTGCGCTGGGAGAGCTCGTTCTGCTCATCCTCGTCAACCTCGTCGGGTTCATAGTTCATCAGTCGCACGGTGCGCTCAACGTCACGCACAGAAAGACCTTTTTCGATGATTTTCTGCGCCAAAGGAGCCATTTGCTCCTCATTTTTAAGTGCAAGCAGCGCTCTTGCGTGTCCGGCGGAGAGATCACCGCCGCGCAACAGCTCCAAAACCTCCTCCGGAAGATCCAAAAGGCGGAGATTGTTGGTAATCGCGGAACGGCTCTTGCCGACCTGCTTTGCCACCTGATCCTGCGTCAGTCCAAATCGCTCGATCAGAGCGTCGTATGCCAGCGCTTCTTCCACGGGATTGAGATCCTCGCGCTGCACGTTCTCAATAACAGCGACCTGCGCTGCCTTGAGATCGTCTCCTTCCAAAATGACTGCGGGAATTTCGCTAAGACCCGCCATTTTTGCGGCTCTCCAACGGCGTTCGCCTGCAATAATCTCATAAGTCCCCGCCAAAAGCGTGTTTTCACGGACGATGATCGGTTGAAGGACACCAAATTGCGCGATTGAATCCGCCAACTGCTCCAGCGGCTCGTGTGCGAACGTCTTTCGGGGCTGATCGCTGCGGGGTTCTACGTCAGAAATGCGAAGATTGGTTGCGGCAGTCGCCTTGTCATTTGCCAGAATGTTGTCATCCAGCAGCGAATAGAAGTCACGACCGAGCCCGCTTCTTGATTTTGCCATAATTCCCCTCCTTTAAATGCGTTCTGCCAGCTCTTTGGCAATATTCATGTACTCAACCGCACCCTTGGAGCGTTTTTCGTGGTAATATACGGGCGTTCCGTAGCTCGGAGCCTCGGAAAGCTTGACGTTTCTGGATACCGTCGTCTCAAACAGCTTATCCGCATAGTGCTTGCGGAGCTCTGCGATGACCTGCATAGAGTGCAGAAGGCGGTTATTATACATGGTGACCAGGATTCCCGTGATGGTCAGGTTGGGATTGTAATGCTTTTTGACCAGGCGAATGGTCAGCATCAGCTGAGAAAGCCCCTCAAGCGCGAAAAATTCGCATTGCATCGGGATCACAACACCGTCGCTTGCGGTCATTGCGTTCACAGAAAGCATACCGAGAGACGGAGGACAGTCAATAATGATGTAATCGTAGTTGTTGCGAACGAGCGCAAGCTTGTTTTTAATAATTTCCTCACCTTTTTCAACGTCCGCAAGGTCATGCTCGACGCGCGCGAGGGTCGTATTGGCGGGAATGACGGAAAGATTGTCAAATCTCGTCTTAATAATGATATCTTTTGCTGGGGTATTAGTGGTCAGAAGGTCAAGCGCGGTCAATTTCAGTGCCTTTTTCACAATACCAACGCCGCTGGTTGCGTTTCCCTGGGGATCGAGGTCGATCAAAAGAACATTGTAACCAAGCACACCGAGGGATGCGGCTACGTTTACCGCGGACGTCGTCTTACCAACGCCGCCTTTTTGGTTTGCAAACGAAATAATTTTGCCCATATTTACACTTCCTTTCGGGATTTTTTCGAAACAATGCCATTACAGTTGTATTCTTTTATATTATATCATAACTGTGCGAGTTTTGCAATGCTTTTATGCAAGATTCCAAGAAAAAATATATGTTTCACGTGAAACATACATTAAAAAGAACCACCCAATGTTTCACGTGAAACATTGGGTGGCGTAAAATGGGGTTCAGCGAATGTTTCACGTGAAACATTACAGCGGCTTCTTTAAAATGGTGGCATAAACGCGGGGATATTTTGGGGGTGTGGGTGATTTTTTTGTGATTTCAATCAATCCACGTGCCTCAACTGAATCCTCCGTGTGAAGTTCCTTTGAATACAGAACTGTATCGCCACCGCCGAGCTCTCGGATTGCGTTTTGTGCCTCGTCAAGCTCTTCCTGCGCTTTTGCTCCTTTCAGCGCAATTAAATATCCGCTAATCTTGAGATAAGGGATGCAAAGCTCGCAGAGCACGTTCAATCTTGCCACTGCACGACTGACTACGATGTCGAAAATTCCTAATTTCTTTCGGATCGCGGCATCCTCGGCGCGTCCCGAGATGGCCTCAAGGTTAGAAAGAGCGAGTAAATCGGCGCTTTCCTTGACAAACGCGATCTTTTTTGCGGTACTATCGAGCGCGGTGATGGAAAGATCGGGGCGCGCGATCGCGAGAGGGATGGACGGAAAGCCCGGGCCGCACCCGATGTCCAGCACGCGTGCGCCAAACGGGATGTATTCAGCAACCAAAAGCGAATCAACGTAGTGCTTGTATACCACGTCCGGTATATTGCGGATGGCGGTCAGGTTGGTCGTCTCGTTCACCCTTAAGAGATGCTCGGTGAAGCGGTAAAAGGCCTCAATTGTGCTGTTTTCGGGGGCTTTAAGGTTGTTTTTTGCGAAAGCCGTGCGAAAAATGACTTCAAATTCTTGATATTCCAAGGCTTGTACCTCATTTCATTCCTAAATAGATGAGTAAAACGGTAATATCCGCGGGGCTGACACCACTGATGCGGGAAGCTTGACCAACGGTCAAGGGGCGGATGCTTGAAAGCTTTTGCGCCGCCTCGATCCGCAAGCCCTTAATCTCCTGATAATTGATATCGGCGGGCAGGCGTTTTTCTTCCATTTTGCGACGCTGCTCGATCTCGGTCAGCTGACGGTTGGCATATCCCGCGTATTTGACATCGGTTTCAACGGTCAGACGGACAGAACGCGCAAGAGAGGGGCGATTTGAGTCGATTTTTGCGAGAATTTCATAGGAAACGGGGGGTCTGCGGAGCAGATCTGCCAAAGAAGCACCTGATTTCAGGGGTGTCTCGCCAAGATCTGTTAAGATCGGATTTGCCGTGTCGGGGGAGACGTACGTGTGCTCCAATCGCTCTTTTTCGGTTTCAATTGCGTCTTTTTTGGCTAAAAATGCTTGATAATGCGTCTCTGGAACAAGTCCCGCCTCGTATCCGATGGGGGTCAAGCGTTGATCGGCATTGTCCTGGCGTAAGAGCAGACGGTATTCCGAGCGCGAGGTCATCATGCGGTAGGGCTCATTCGTGCCCTTGGTGACCAGATCGTCGATGAGCGTGCCGATATAACTACCCGAACGCGGTAAAATGACGGGAGAAAGACCTTTGATGCGGCGCGCGGCATTGATCCCTGCCACAAGCCCTTGTGCGGCGGCCTCCTCATATCCCGACGTGCCGTTGAATTGACCCGCGCCAAACAGTCCTTTTATCGCCTTGAACTCTAAAGAAGCGTCCATTTGCGTGGGATCCGCGCAATCGTATTCGATCGCGTAGGCGTATCGCATGATCTGTGCGTTCTCAAAGCCTTGCAGGGAGTGCAGCATATCGGTCTGCACGTCGGTCGGGAGCGAGGTAGAAAAGCCTTGCAGGTACATTTCGGACGTATCCTCGCCTATGGGCTCTACAAATAGCTGGTGGCGCTCCTTGTCGGCAAAGCGAACGAGCTTGTCCTCAATGGAAGGGCAATAGCGCGGGCCCGTACCGTGGATCTTTCCCGAATAAAGGGCGCTGCGCGTGATGTTTTCGCGGATAATGCGATGGGTTTCTGCATTGGTGTAGACAATATGGCAGGGAATTTGCTTCCTATTATATAAAAGATCCTCTGCGTGCTGCGCGCTGTAGGGAAGCGGCAGCTCCTCGCCCGGCTGCTCCTCAAGCTGACAAAGATCAATGGTTTCTTTTTTGATCCGCGCGGGTGTTCCGGTTTTAAAGCGTACAAGGCGAATGCCCGCCTCGGTAAGGGATGCGGCAAGTCCCTTTGCGGGAAGAAAACCGTCGGGGCCGGCCTCGTAGTTTACGTTTCCAACGAAGATCTCGCTTTCAAGGTAGGTACCCGAGGCGACAATGGCGCAGTCGCAGGTCCAGACCTCTCCAAGGCGCGTGGTAACGGATGCGACATATTTTGCGCACGCGTTTGCGGAATCTTGCGGAGAAGTAGAATTATTTAAGACATTTATTGCGGTGATTTCGGCTTGTACCAAGCGAAGATTGGGCGTGGACTCCAGCGTGCGCTTCATAATGGTCTGATATTGCTTGCGATCCGCTTGCACACGCTTGCTTTGTACGGCGGCACCTTTTCCAAGATTCAGCGTGCGGGATTGGAGCGTGACCAGATCGGCCGCGCGCCCCATTTCACCGCCCAAGGCGTCGATCTCGTAAACGAGGTGCCCCTTTGCCGTTCCGCCAATCGACGGATTGCAGGGCATGTTCGCGATTGATTCAAAGGACATTGTAAAGAGCACCGTATCAACGCCCATCCGCGCCGATGCGAGCGCGGCCTCGATTCCCGCGTGTCCCGCGCCGATCACGGCGACCTGGCAGGAAAGGGGCGTCGGTGAGGAGATCTTTTGTTCTGACATGGAAATTCTCCTTTTCAAAAATGAGAGAAAAGTATAAGACAAATATTGCTATAGTTCGGATATGCGAAAATGGTGAAATATGGTTTTTGTTTTGTGGAAGATCACTCCACGCGAGAGAGGTATTCGACCTGCTCGGGGGTGAGGGTGTCGATGGATACGTTCATGGAGCGCAGCTTGATGTCGGCAACGGCGCGGTCGATCTCAGCGGGCACGGCGTAGACACGCTTGTCAAGATACTTGCCGTTTTTGGCGAGGTGCTCCAGGCTCTTTGCCTGAATACCGAAGGACATATCCATGATCTCGGCGGGGTGACCGTTTCCGGCGGCGAGGTTGACAAGGCGTCCCTCTGCCAGAAGATTGAGCACGCGGCCGTCGGGCATGCGGTAGCCGCGGATGTTGGGCTTGCGTTCCCAGCTTTCGACCGAAGCCGCCTCGAGCTCCTTCTTGTTGATCTCCACGTCAAAGTGGCCGCTGTTGGAGAGCAGAACGCCGTCCTTCATCACGTCAAAATGACGGCGCACGAGCACGTCGGCACAGCCCGTCAGCGTGACAAACAGGTCACCCACCCGTGCCGCCTCATCCATGGGCATAACGGTAAATCCGTCCATGACCGCCTCGATCGCCTTGATGGGGTCGACCTCGGTGACCACGACCACAGCGCCCATGCCTTTTGCGCGCATGGCCATGCCTTTTCCGCACCACCCGTAGCCCGCAACGACCACGGTTTTGCCCGCGATGATGAGGTTGGTGGAGTTCATAATGCCGTCGAGCGTGGACTGACCCGTGCCGTAACGGTTGTCAAAAAGATGCTTGCAATCGGCATCGTTGACGTCGATCATGGTGTAGTCGAGCAGCCCCGCCGCCTCGCGCGAGAGCAGACGGTGGATGCCCGTGGTAGTCTCCTCGCAGCCGCCGATCAGGTTCTTGCCAAGCTCGCGGCATTCGCCGTGCAGAAGCGAGATCAGGTCGCCGCCGTCGTCAATGATAAGGTCGGGGACGCAGGAGAGCGTGGCGATCAGGTGCGCCTTGTATTCCTCGTCGCTCACACCGTGGCGCGCGTGTACCTCAAAGCCCTCGGCGGCAAGAGCTGCGGCAACGTCGTCCTGCGTGGAGAGGGGATTACAGCCCGTGACCCACACCTTGGCGCCGCCCGCGCGGAGCACCTTGGCAAGGTACGCGGTCTTGGCCTCAAGATGGATCGACATGGCGATCTTCATGCCGGAGAAGGGCTTGGTGCGCTCAAATTCTTCCTTAATAGAATTGAGGATGGGCATGTAGGACTGTACCCAAGCGATTTTATCCGCCCCCGAGGGAGCGAGGCTGATATCTTTGATCTGACTCATAATTTCCTCCATAAAATAAGACAAATATTGCTATTTTTTATATTTAAAAACGACATCTACGACAAAACGGCAGACAAAACCCACGACAAGCATCAGCAACCGCAGCCGTCCCAGTCGGGCGGCAGGGTGAGCGTGGGATCCTCGACGGGCTCGGGCTTGACACTTGCGGGAGGTGTGCGCGGCTCCATGCTGTTTTTGATGTGCTCGTCCAATTCGCTCCGTCGGCTGTTGCGGTATTCCGAGGGGGAGACCCCCATCTGCCGCATAAAGGCGCGGTTAAAGGTGCGCGGCGTGTTAAAGCCCACGAGGTAGCCGATCTCGGTGATGGGGTGATCCGAATTGAGCAGATACCGACAGGCCTCCGAGACGCGCAGGGAATTGACGTAATCGTTAAAGCCGAGCCCCAGGCGCCCGCTGAAAAGGTGAGAGATGTAGTATTTGTTCAAATGAAGCTTTTCCTCAAGGAGCGAGAGTGAGAGGTTTTCGGCAAAGTTCTGCGTGCAGAAGGAGACGATGGTACGAAGCGTTTCGGAATCTCCCACGGGGAGCTTTGTGATGGTCATCATGGGGAGCAATTGCGCGCACAGGGCCAGAAGATAGCCGCGACGCAATTCGGAAAGGTGCGCGACGCTATCGCTGTCGCGCGTTTGGAGCAGACAGTCGATCAGCGTGCGGATCTGCGGAAGCTCGGCTCCCCCGCGGATCACGGGGGAGCGTGGCGTGCCCATGGTGAAGGTCTCCATCATCTCGGGCAGCAGATCGGGCTTGAAGATAAAGCCGATGTGGGTCTCGTGCGTGCGCTTTTCATAGGAATGGATCTGGTTGGGGAAGGTGAGAAAAATATCCCCCGCCTGCAATTCGCAGCGCATTGAATCGGCGTAGGCAACGACCTCGCCCTCCAACATGCAAATCAGCTCCAGCTCGCGGTGCAGGTGCGGCATGCATTGGATGTTGTGACCGTCGAGAAAGGCGACGTCCTGAAGCTTTTGCTCATATATTACGTTTAAAGACATAGCGTACTCCTTTCGGTCAGCGGCGGCGCGTACGGCGCGAGCGTCGGTAGATCCAGAAGATCAGGAAGAAGCCGACGGCGCCCCCCGTGACCGCGATCAGGATCGTAAAGAAAAGGGCATAATCGTTTTTGGGGTAATGGACGCTGATCTCCTTGATCCAAAGGCCGAAGTCGTCCTCCTCCACGTTTTCCACCGAATCGTCGGTGCAAACGAGCAGGGTCATGACCACGGGGCGGGAAAGATCCGCGGCGGCGGTAAAGGTGGAGACGTTGAAATTGACGTCCTGCCAAACGCGCACGGGCGCGTTTACCTGTGCCTCAAAGTGGATCGGCATTCCGTTTTCGTCCTCGCCCTGCAATTGCAGAACAAAGATGCAGGAGCGGATGTCCGTTTGATTGTACTGTGCCAAGAGGTGCATGGAGATCGAGGTCGCGTCGACCAGCGCCTCTCCGCTTGAAAGGATCTTACGCACGCCCGTTTGCGGGCTTGCGGTGTTGAGCCATGTGTAAAGGACGGGATCGTTATAGGTGCCCGATTGATAGCTCTGCGGGTTTTCCGTGGCGGGCATGTCCGAGCCGCCAACGGCGGAAAAATCATAGCGATTTCCCGTGGTAAAATCAAACAAGGCCTCTTTTTTGCCGCTGCCCGTGCTGAGGTTGCCCGTGCCCGTGAGCGTGCGGCGCGAGGTGTTCATCGAGGCGACCGTTTCGGCAATTTGATCGGAAAACTGACGGCAGGTGTGCAATTGGTCGCTGTTCAGTCCCGTGTCGATGCTGCGATACATGTCGGTCAAGGGGCGTGCGGTGCCGTTTTCCGCAGTCAAGCCCACGGCATCGTCCCGTTGCGCGCCGTAAAGGATCAATTCGGCATTGACCGCGACGGCCTTGGCGTAGGTATAGGCAAAGGCGACCGCCTGAAGCGTGGGGTCCTTTGCGGAGAAGGTGAGGTCGCAAACGGCAAAATACAGGGGGTGATTGCTCTGCTTGGAAAGCTCGTTTGTGAATTGCTTGAGCGTGTCGGGGGTGATGCTTTTTGATTGCGCGGTATCCCAGGGTGTTTTGAGCGTGGGATCGAGGCGGACGGCAAGTCCCCAATCAAAGGTTGCGTGTCCGCGCAGGCGCGCGCCAAGCTGCGCGGAGTAATCCAGCGCGTCGGCAAGAATGGTCGAGGGGCAGCAGACGTAAACGCGGCCCGAGGAGACGTTGGAAAGGAGCGCGCAATGCGCAAGGGCGGCCAGGTGCGCGGTATCCGTGGGGGAGAGGTCGGTGTCAATAAGGAGCGCGGTCACGATTCCGTAGCCGTCGTGGTCGTATCTCTCGGTCAGAAAATCAAGGAACGCGGTGCGCAAAAGCGTGGCTGTGGCGGCGTTCTCGGAGAGATCGTTTTCCGTGGTGCGAACGCGCAGAGAAACCTGCATACCCGCGTGATAGGCGGCATAGATCTGCGCGTCAAGGCTCTCGAGCGCGAGCGCGGAGAGGTAGTATCGCTTGCCGCCAAAGGTGAACATCTGCGCGTCGCTTTCCTTGGCGTGGTTTGCAAGGACGGCAAGCTCTACGTCGATCAGCGCGTGCGCCGTACCGAGCGCGGCGGCCGTGTTGGGGTCGGTGACCGAAAGTCCCTTGGGGGTATACGACCACAGGGGGGCGGTTACGTCGGGCGCGAGCGTGGCGGGGTTGTCAACCATTTTGGGAATGGCGTTGATCGGCGTTCCGTCCTCGTAGCACGCCACAAAGCTCGAATACAGGCGTGTGCGCACACCGTCGTAGAGGTCGAATTTAAATTTCATGGAGGAGGAGATCCGCGCCTCGGCCAGCGCGTTCCTTTTGGAAAGCGTTTTGGAGGACGCGACCTCGCCCGGGCGCAGCTCGCAAATATAGGCGCGCTCCCCCTCGTGCTTTTGCACATCCGAGAGCCCCAGCGTGACTGACGCGGTCATCTGATCCTTTTCGTTGACGGTTAATTCCAAAAATGCCGTAACGGCAAGCGGGTCGCGCTTGGTTGTGCAGGCGGCGAGCGGCGTGCACGCAAGCAGCAGGGCAAACAGGAGCACCGCGGCTCGTAAAATCCTTCTTTTTTGCATAACGGTATCCTTTTTTAAGTATTTTCGTAGATCCGCACAACGCGCGCGGAGATCGCGGTAAGGCATTCATAGTCGATCGTGTCGGCGCGCGCGGCAAGTGCCGCCAGCTGCTCAGGAGCTTCACCAAAGAGAACGGCAACGTCACCGACGCGTGCGTCAATTCCCGTAACGTCGACGAGGGTCTGATCCATGCAAACGCGCCCGACCACGGGGACGGTGTGTCTGCCGCTTTGCGTGTGCAGGGTGACGGTAGCGCCGCTGTACGCGCGCACAAATCCGTCGGCATAGCCGATGGGGAGGACGGCAACCGTGCGATCGCGCTCAGCCGTGTAGGTGCCGCCGTAGCCGATCCGCTCACCCTTGAGCCACGGATGAACGTGGACGACGGTGGCCTCAAGGCGCATCACGGGGGAGAGGGAAAGGGGAGCGTGCAGGTGCGAGGCGCCTCCGTAGAGCAGAATGCCAAGGCGCACGCCGTCAAAAAGCTGCGGTGCGTCTGTGCTGAGCGCAGTCATCGTGGCGGCGCTGTTGTAAACGTGGTGGAATGGGATCGTGATGCCGCTCTCCTCCAGCGTGGCTTTCAGCGCGCGGTAGCGTTCGATCTGGGTGCGTGTGAGCGAAACGGAGGCCTCGTCGGTGCCGTCGGCCATAGCAAAATGGGTAAACATGCCGCACGTCGAAAGGTGAGCGGAGGTCATAATGCTCGCGACGTCGCGCGCGGCTTGGTCGATCTCTTGGCTGTTGTGCGCGCAAAAGCCGATGCGGTTCATGCCCGTATCCACCGCGATATGCGTTTTTATGTGCACGTCTGCACGTTTGGCTGCTTCTTCAAGCGCATTGGCGTAATCGGGGGAGAGGAGTGCTTGCGTCAGATTTTCGGCGGCAAGCGTGCGCGCGTCGGCGGGGTCTGTGTATCCGAGGATCAGGATGTCCGCGTGCTTTTTTTGCTCGCGGCAGATCTCGCGGACCGTGAGTGCTTCCTCAACGCAGGAAACGGCAAAAAAGTCGCACCCGCATTCCAGTAGCGCGCGTGTACAGGCGGTCGCGCCGTGCCCATATGCGTCTGCCTTGACCACGGCAATGGGGCGCGTTTTAGGTGAGCGGCCTTTTACGTGCGCGGTCAGCTTGCGGTAATTTTCCTTAAGGGCTTCAAGGTCGATCCGCGCGCGCTTCAGTCCCTCTCGCTCGGCTTCAAGTGAAGAATATAAACGGTAATTCGGCTGCTTGATAACCGCCACCTCCTTTGGGTTTTTGTGGGGGGGTCGTTTTTGTAGGGAAACTTTTGAAAAAGTTTCCCT
>JAZRFD010000032.1:0-3402 GCA_045661185.1 Eubacteriales bacterium
GAGCTCGTCTCGCGCGGGGCTTTTTGCGTCGCATAAAAATCAAAAATTGAATAAAAGGCATATCCGTGCGCAAAACTAGCATCAAAGGCAAATTTTTTTGACGGAGGAACTGAAATGAAGGAATTTACCTATGAAATTGAAGACCCGAACGGTATGCACGCGCGCCCTGCGGGGCGGCTTGCCACCTTTGCCAAGCAATTTTCATCGCAGATCCGCATTCGGAGCGGTGAGCGCGAGGCGGATGCCAAGCGGCTTTTGGCACTGATGAGTCTGGGGGCTACACACGGCACGACACTGTTCTTTTTTGTGTCGGGTGACGACGAGGAATCCGCCTGCATGGCGTTGGAGCGCTTTTGCCGCGAGGAGTGGGGGAAAGGGAAGGTCGAATGAATGAGATAAGAAAAGACGCCGCGGGAACCCTCGTGCGCGGTATCGGCGTTGGAAGCGGCGCTGTCGAGGGGGAACTCCGCTTTTTCCGACGTCGATCGGTACGAACGCAAACGGTCTATCGGGGGCGCGAGCAGGAGCTGCAGCGGTTGCATAAAGCCATGGCGGATGTCAAGGCGCGCATGGAAAGCATCAGCCAACGCGCCGTACGCGAGCTGGGAGAAGCCGAGGCGGAGATCTTTGAGATCCACGGCATGCTTTTAGAGGACGCGGATTTTGTGGAAACGGCGGAGGGGGAGATCGCGGACGGAAACTGCGCAGAGCGCGCGGTCGAGCGTGCCGCCGAGAAATATGCGAGCGCGTTGGCAGCCCTTCCCGACCCTTATTTGCGTGCGCGTGCGGCGGATATGCGTGACGTGGCGCAGCAGCTTTTGGGGGCGCTGGGGGAGAAGGAGACTGTCTCCGATGCGCCCGATACGCCGCACATCCTTGTGGCGGACGACCTGCTGCCATCCGAAACGGTAACGCTTGACAAGCGCCTGATACTGGGCTTTGTGACCTTTACGGGTACCCCAAACTCGCACACGTCCATTTTGGCGCGTGCCATGGGGATCCCCGCGCTTGTCGGCACGGGAGAGATCGACGCGAGCGCCGACGGTAAGCACGCTCTTTTGGATGCCGCCGAGGGAATGCTGACGGTCAATCCCGATGTCGCACAACGGGCATCATTTGCCCAAAAAGCAGGCCGTGCGAACGAATTGGCAGCGGAGCACGACCGCTATTTGCGTTCTCTGATCAATAAACCCGCCATCACGCGCAGAGGGCACAGAATGCTGATCTACGCCAACGTCGGGGATGAGGACGAGGCAGAGGCGGCGCACTTGAACGGCGCGGACGGAATCGGGCTTTTACGCAGTGAATTTTTGTATCTCTCGCTGGATCGCTATCCCACGGAGGAGGAGCTTTACACGAGCTACCGCGCGGTTGTGGACGCGATGCGTGGCAAGCGCATCGTAATCCGCACGCTGGATGTGGGCGCCGACAAGCAGATCTCTTATTTTGATCTGCCGCACGAGGAAAATCCCGCGTTGGGCTTTCGCGGTGTGCGGCTGTGCCTGTCGCGCGAGGAGCTTTTCAAGACCCAGCTCCGCGCAATTTTGCGCGCGTCGGCGCACGGTACGATCTCTTTGATGGTGCCCATGATCGTTTCAAGCGAGGAGATTCGCGCCTGCCGTCGTCTTTTGGAGGAATGCAAGGAGGATCTGATGCGCGCGCGGAAAAGCTTTGACGCGAACATCGAGTTTGGAATTATGATCGAAACGCCCGCGGCCGCCGTGATGAGCGACGTTTTGGCTCGTGAGGTGGATTTCTTTTCGGTAGGAACGAACGATCTGCTTCAGTATACCTTGGCGGCAGATCGGCAGAATCCGCGGGTCTCACAGATCTGTGCCGCGAACATCGAGCCCGTCATGCGCCTGATCGAGGGCGCGGCACGTGCGATCCACACCTCGGGCGGCTGGATCGGCATTTGCGGGGAGCTTGCGGCAGATCTGCATCTGACCCAGCGCTTTGCGGATATGGAGATCGACGAGCTTTCTGTGTCGGTGCCGTATCTGTTGGGGGTGCGCGAAAAGGTGATTGAATGTAAATAAAGGGGGATTTAACGTGCTCTTTTCCAAAAAACAAATTTGCTTGCCTGCGGTTTGCGTGGGCAAAACGGTGCCGCTCTCCGAGGTGCCCGACGAAGCGTTTTCATCGGGGATGCTTGGCGTGGGGTACGCGATCGAGCCCGCCAACGGGCACTTTTATTCGCCCGTCAACGGGCGCGTGGAAAGCGTGACAGAGTCCAAGCACGCCTACACCATTACGAGCGACGAGGGATTGGATATTTTGATCCACGTCGGTGTGGATACAGTGACCTTGGGCGGTGAAGGGTTTGTCGCACAGGTCAAGGAGGGGGATCGCGTTCGAGCGGGCGAGCCGATCGCACTGGCGGATCTTGATTTGATCCGCGAAAAGGGGCTCCCGAGCGTGACGGCGGTGCTGATCACCAACCCCGAGCGCATTGAGCATACAGAATTAAAATACGGAGCGGTCAGCACGCGCGATGCGGTGATGTGCTTCCGCTTGAAAAAGTGAGGGTCATATGATACAAGCAAATACAAAAAAACGGCAGGGCAGCGGTTTTTTCAGCGTCCTGCAACGAGTCGGGCGCGCATTTATGCTGCCCATCGCCCTTTTGCCCATTGCGGGACTTCTGCTTGGCGTGGGGGCGTCCTTTACCAATCTTGCAACTCTTGAGGCATACAACCTGATCGGATTTATGGGGCCCGGGACGGTTCTGTATTCGATCTTCACGCTGCTTTCGTCGGTCGGAACGGTTATTTTTGACAATCTGCCGCTTCTGTTTGCCATGGGCGTGGCACTTGGCATGGCGGAGAATGAAAAGGCGACCGCAACGCTCTCTGCGGCGATCGCGTTTTTCGTCATGCACAAGACCATCAACGCGTTGCTCGTTATCAGCGATCGACTGGCCGAGGGGGCGATGCCCGAGGGAACGATTGCCAACGTGGTAGGTATTCCGTCACTTCAAATGGGCGTGTTTGGCGGTATCATCGTCGGTCTTGGCGTGGCGTGGCTGAATAATCGCTTTTATAAGATCCGTCTGCCCAACGTCATCTCCTTCTTTGGCGGAACGCGCTTTGTGCCCATCATTTCTACCGTGGCGTATATTTTCGTGGGACTTTTGATGTTCTTTGCGTGGCCCTTTGTGCAAAGCGGCATTTACGCGCTGGGGGACCTCGTTCTGCGCTCGGGCTATGCGGGCACCCTGATCTACGGATTTATCGAGCGTATCCTGATCCCGTTCGGGCTTCACCACGTGTTCTATCTGCCGTTCTGGCAAACGGGCGTGGGCGGATCTGCCTTGATCGACGGTGTGCGGATCTACGGCGCGCAGAATATCTTTTTTGCCGAGCTGGCGTCTCCGAACGTCACGCGCTTTTCGGTGGAGGC
>JAZRFD010000033.1:0-2968 GCA_045661185.1 Eubacteriales bacterium
ATAAAGAGGTTTTAGAGGGAGAGGGGTGTGGGGAGAGGGAGACTTTTTCCTTAAAAAAGTCTCCCTCTCCCCACAATCCATTCACCCCTCCAAATCCTCATTGTTCGCCACAACGCGGCGAGCGGAGCGGAGGATGCGTTCGCGGAGCCAATAGGGCTCAACAATGCGAAAATCTGCATCAAGTGAGAGCAGAAGCCCCAAAAAACGCTCAATGCTGTGGAACTCGCAAACGTAGCGGTCGCGCGGCTCCTTGGCAACGATGTAATTGCTCAATTCCAACGCGGTAAGCTTGTTTTTGATCTCAACCGTTGCGGAGTAGGGGATCTGCATCTGAATGATCGAGTCGTCAGCGCCCAGCTCCTGATGAGATTTGACGTTGAATATCTCGGGAATGTAGAGCTCGTCGTTGTCCGAGGTCAAAAGCATAGGAAGAACAAACGGACGCTCATAGTAAAAGCCCTTGCGACTGTTGTCGTAAGCCACGGGAGCGTCCAGCTCGCGGCGCAGATAGTCAAAGTCGCGCTGTGCCTGGCGGTGCGAGATGCCGAATCGCTCGGCAAGCCGCTGGGCGTTCGGATAGCTCTTCATTGATAGCTTTTTGTGAAGCCATTGAATACGGATATTGGCGTTCATGTGGTGCGGTCATCCTCCTGCGTGTCAAGAATTTCGGGGGCGCGGGGCGCGGGGATCACAATCGTTTTCAGCACGGGGGATGCGCGGAAGCCGATGCCAACGCAGATGCCCAGCATCAAAAATGCGCCCATCACATAATCAAAGCGCGTGATCACGCCCGCGAAAAACGCAATGGGGAACGCAACGGCGCAAAGTGATGCCGATGCCACGGTGAGACATGCGCCTGCCAGAAACAGACGAGGCTTGGGCTCGCCGATCAGATAACGGAGCTCACCGAGAAAATACAGCATCGCAAAGAGCAGGGGAACCTGCACGCAGTATTTCACGGGGGAATTCATTTCGACCGACAGATCAAAATAATAATACGCATTTGCCAGCGCGCACGCAAGAGGCGCGGTAAATCCCAGAAGCGTTACGGCATTCTTGTTCTGCTTGCAAAAACGAGGAAGCGACGAGAGGATTACATAAGCGGCGGCCGCAACGGAAAGAAGCGCTGCGAGAACGCGCAGCGCGCGCGCGGTCTCAATTGCTTGTCCGGACGCGAGCAGGATCACACCGAAAAGCAGGAAGGCTGCCGCGGGCGGGATCATGGAATAGACGGAGGTAGAAAGGGGAGACCCCTTGGCGACGTCCGCACGCGGCGAAAGGCACGCGGCAAGGATGCCGACAGCGCCGCCGACCAAAGCAAGAATCAAAGCCACCGTGGGCAGCGTCTCGCCTATGATAAAATAATTGCTCCCCTTATCAAAGCAGAGGAGAGTGGCCACGGTCTGCAGAGCCGCGGCGGATAGGATCACCGTGCCGCCGGTGGCGTATAGCACGGTGGAAATCAGCTTGTTTTTCATTGCAACGATCCTTTGCATTCTAATATACCTTTTTATTATATACCATAATTTTGAATAAAATATGACGGAATGGAAGATTTGCGAAAAAAGTGTGCAGCTTTTTGGCGGATGAGGCACGTGTTGGCAAACATTCACAAAACGGCAAGGTGATCGGTGCACGCAAAATCCACAACACGCCCCCATGCGTTTCTATGAAACGGTTCAAAAACATCAAAATTTGTGCAATATAAACAATAGCGGTGTGCTTATAGACTTTAAAATCTACAAATCATACTGTAAAAAAATATTGCAATTTTGGGAGTTTTCTGTTATAATATATAGGCTTGATATGCGATGAAGCGAAAGGTTGCTGCTGCGGGACGCCGTTGGCAGGGAATTTTCGTGGAGTATGTCCGTTGAACCGGGCGAAAGGTGTTCACCGAGCATGAGCTGCGAACGCGCAGCGATTCGGTGTGACTTGATTTTTCCGGAATTTGTTCTCGCCAGATGCTGATGGCGTGGATAAACTCCGCATTTTTCAGAGGGGTCAAGAAACACACGGAAGCGTGTTGTGGTGATGCCTGCCTTGCAAAAACGCGGCCTGCGGACGAAACCCTACCTTTTATATAAGGGACGCCGCAGACGAGCGAAATCTTGATAAGGAGGCAAAAGCAATGGCAGTGAAAGAGAAGATCAGAGTGAGACTCAAGAGCTACGACCACGTGCTGATTGATACCGCAGCGAAGAAGATCGTTGAGGTTGCAACCAGAAACGGTGCCGAGGTTTCCGGTCCTATCCCGCTTCCCACTGAGAAGGAGATCATCACGATCCTCCGCGCGGTGCACAAGTACAAGGATAGCCGTGAGCAGTTCGAGTATCGCACTCACAAGAGACTGGTCGACATCATCAAGCCGTCTCAGAAGGTTGTAGACGCGCTGATGAGCGTAGAACTTCCCGCTGGCGTTGAGATCGAGGTTAAAATCTAATATCAAGCACCCCGAACTCAAACGTCAAAACACAAAGACAACAGCCGAGTTGTTGACCCCCGGGGTCGAAAATGATCGGTAACTTTGTAAGTCATGTTGGCGACAAGCTCGTCAACCAATAATTTACAGGAGGAAAAAACAAAATGAAAAAGGCTATTATCGGTAAAAAGATCGGTATGACGCAGATCTTCGATGAGAACGGCAACGTCATCCCCGTAACCATTATCGAAGCAGGCCCGTGCGTAGTCGCACAGAAGAAGACCGTCGAGAAGGACGGCTACGATGCTCTGCAGCTTGGCTTTGAGGAAGTCAAGGAGAAGCATCTGAACAAGCCCGAGATCGGACACTTTGCAAAAGCAAACGTTCCCATGAGAAAGCACCTCAAGGAATTCCGCCTTGATGACTGCTCCGCAAACGTAGGTGACTTCATCACCGTCGAAACCTTCGCTGCAGGCGACAAGGTCGACGTAACAGGTATGACGAAGGGCCGCGGTTACACCGGCGCAATCAAGAGATGGAATCTGC
>JAZRFD010000034.1:0-14581 GCA_045661185.1 Eubacteriales bacterium
GCGAAAAAGGCGCAAAAGAAAAAGCTTGGCAAAAAGAAAGGCGCCGAAAAGAAGGTGTTTCGCCGCCTGCGGGCGGCGAGGAGGGCTCCGCGCCCTCCACTGCGCAAACTTTTGAAAAAGTTTGATCAAAACTTTCGGCAAACTGACGAAAGCCGTTTGTTTTGGCTACAGCCTGGGCTCCCTTGTGTAAAGGGAGCTGTCAGCGAAGCTGACTGAGGGATTGTTTTACTTTGTTTTTTTGATTTTACAATCCCTCCGTCATTTTCTTGCGAAAATGCCACCTCCCTTTGCACAAGGGAGGCTTTGATTGAATCCCGGTGAAGCGGGGTGTACGTAATAATTGCATGGCCGGCAGGCCAATCTCAAGCGCACTTGTGCGCAGCCGGTAGTATTAGGGCTATGCCCGAAAATGAAATACCACCCTACGGGGGGATATTTATTGATCAGTTTCCCGAAATCGTCACGGGGATTTTGACGCGTGAGACAACATAGGCGCGGATCGCTTCAAGTGTCTCTTGATGGTACGGATTCCGGGGCTGTCGTCCACGCAAAAATGCTGAATATTCAATACACGTCCTGCGTTTTTCATAAAAACCTCATTCAAAAAGCGACTTGCTGCCAGACCATTATAGCACGTGGCGCCAAAAAAGCAAGCGGAGAGACCGAATTTTGCTTTAAAAAATATAAATAATATATTGACTTTTATATAGAAATGCGGTAAAATAATTATATATCGCTATTTTTGGAGGAGAGAGCGCATGATACGAAGCATGACGGGGTTCGGACGCTGTCGCGAAGCCGTGGACGGGCTGGATATTACCGTAGAGATCAAATCGGTCAACAGCCGCTTTTTGGACTGCACGACCAAGATCAGCCGCGCGTACGGGTATTTGGAGGAACGGGTCAAGCCGTACCTGATGGGGCGCGGTGTGTCCCGCGGAAAGGTGGACGTGTGGATCGGTGTGGAGGTCATGGACTCGGGCAGCGTGCAGGTTGCCCTTGACGACGGATACCTCAAGGGATATCTGGATGCGCTCTACCGCATGCGCGACGAATACGGTCTGCGCGACGACATTTCGGTCATGAGCGTGGCGCGCAACCAGAGTCTGTTCCTTGTGCAAAAGCCCGAGGAGGACGTGGAGCGCGATTGGGCGCGGGTACTTACGGTGTTGGAAAAAGCGACCGACGCATTTTTGACGGTGCGCGAGCGCGAGGGCGAGAGCCTTGCCGCAGATCTGCGCGGCAAGATGGAAGCCATCAGGGGGCACGTCGACGCGATCGAGGCGCTTTCCGCAGAGGATATCTCCACCTACCGCGAGCGCTTGGCAAAGCGCGTGCGCGAGGCGCTGGAGGATAACCACATTACGATCGACGAGTCCCGCATCCTGACCGAGTGCGCGCTTCATGCCGACCGCGTGGCGGTGGACGAGGAGCTGGTGCGCCTGCGCACGCATTTCGGCTCGTTTGAGGACATTCTCTCAAGCGGCGAGCCTGTGGGACGGAAGCTTGACTTTTTGATGCAGGAAATGAACCGCGAGATCAACACAACGGGGTCGAAATGCTCCGATGCCGCTATTGCGCGGCACGTGGTGGACGTCAAGTGCGAGCTTGAAAAGATCCGCGAGCAGATCCAGAATCTGGAGTAAGCGAGGAGGACAGACATGAAATTTATCAACGTGGGATTTGGTAATATGGTAGCGGCAGATCGCGTGGTGGCACTTGCAAACCCCGATTCCGCACCGATCAAGAGACTGATTCAGGACTCCAAGGACGATGGCCGCGCCATCGACGTGACCTGCGGCAGACGCACGCGCGCGGTGATCATCACCGATTCCGAGCACGTGATTCTCTCCGCGATCCAAACGGAGACCATTGCGAACCGCTTGGATAACACCGCAGCCGAGGACGACGTAACAGACGAGGAAGGCGGGGAATAAGCATGAAAAAGGGATTGTTGATCGTATATTCGGGCCCGTCCGGAAGCGGAAAGGGAACCGTGCGGGAGCGGCTGATGCAGAAAGGACGCTTCGCATTTTCCGTTTCGGCAACGACGAGAGCGCCTCGCGCGGGTGAGGTAGACGGCGTTGATTATCATTTTATTACGCGCGAAGAATTTCAAAATCGAATTGCCGCAGGCGATATGCTGGAATATACCGTGTACAACGGAAACTACTATGGCACGCCCTTGCGTGAGGCAATACAGGTGATTGAGGCAGGCGAGGATCTCCTGCTTGAGATCGAGGTCGAGGGCGCGATGAACGTCAAGCGCCTGTACCCCGACGCGGTGCTGATTATGCTCCTGCCCCCGTCCTTTTCCGAGCAGGAAAAGCGCTTGCGCGGACGTGGAACCGAGAGTGAGGAGGTCATTCGCGGACGCCTCGAACGCACGCGCGAGGAAATGAAGCTTTTGCCCCAATACGACTACGTGGTATACAACAGAGACGGCGCGATCGAGGAATGCGCCGATGAGATCATGGCGGTGGTCCGCTGTGAAAAATGCGCGATCAAGAGACATCCAAACGCGCATATCGAATATTTTGAAAACTAATACATAAAACATTGCATACACAAGGAGAAAAACACTATGCTGCACCCTACCATTGAAGAATTGACCAAGGGTCAATACAACCGTTACGAGCTGGCTCTGGCAACCGCCAAGTGCGCGCGCCTGATCACCGACGAGTACGTGCGTCAGCACGACGCGGCCGAGAAGTCCCAGACCGGCAACAAGGAGACCGACAGACCGATCAACACCATGATCGACCGTGAATTGCGCGACGAAAAGGCAGTACACGTGGCGGTCAACCGCATCAACGCGGGCGAATACGAGATCGACGTACACGCGGGCGAGCGCGAGGCCGAGGCGGCCGAGGCAGCACCTGCTGAAGAATAATAGCGGAGGACGCCTTGAGCAATTTCGCGGGAGTGAGTCTTCTGGACGCGCCGTTTTCCATTGACGGCGTATACGATTACAGAATACCGACCGAGCTGCGCGAGGACGTCAGGGTCGGTGCGTTCGTCACGGTTCCGTTCGGAACGGCGAACCACCGCCGCCTGGCGCTTGTCCGAGAGCTTAAGGAAGCATCCGAATACGCCGAAACCAAGGCGATCCTGGCTGTGTGCCCCGAGCATTTGTCCCTGTCGGACGAGATGCTGGGGCTTTGCAACTTTATGAAGCTGCGCACGCTGTGCACGACGGGGGACGCGGTCAGAGCCATGATCCCGGCGTCGGCGCTTTCCCGCATGGTCACGCTTTACAGCGTCTGTGCGGAGCATACACCGACCGCCTCCGACGACATTCCATCGTCGGATTTGTTTGTATATGAGTTCTTAAGGGAAAACGGTGAGGTGCGCTACGACCGCTTGCGCCGACAGTTCGGTGTGACGGTGGAGCCCCATCTGCGCCGCCTTTGCAAGAGCGGACACGTACAAAAGCGTGTGATCCTTGAGGATGCGTCGGCGGAAAAGACCGAGCGTACCTACCGTGTCGCGCTTTCGCGCGCGGACGCGTATGCGCTGCTTGACGGCGGCGTGTGCGACGGCAAAAAGCTGACCTCGGATCAGCAAAGACGGGTGCTTTCGGCTTTGCTTGAAAGCGAGCTGCCCATGACGGCCGGTGAATTGAAGGCCGCGACGGGCGTGACGGCATCTCCCTTAAAGACCATGCTGGAAAAGGGGATCTTAGCGCTTGAGCAAGCGCGCGTCGAGCGCAATCCGTACGGGTCGGCGGCGTACGTGGGCGAAACACCGCTCTCTCTCAACGACGAGCAGAGCGCGGCCGTGGAAACGCTGTCCGAGCTGGCCTTTTCGGGCGAGCCCCGCGCGGCACTCCTTCACGGCGTGACGGGCAGCGGAAAGACCGTTGTCATGACGGCGCTGATCGACCGCCTTTTGGCGCGCGGCAAGGGTGTCATCCTTTTGCTGCCCGAGATCGCGCTCACACCGCAATCGGTGTCGATCTTTTGCGCGCGGTATGGCGAGCGTGTCGCGGTGATCCATTCGGGCCTTTCTCACGGCGAGCGGTACGACGCGTACTGCCGCATCCGAGAGGGGCGCGCGGACGTTGTCATCGGCACGCGCTCGGCGGTCTTTTCCCCTGTCAAAAATCTCGGTGCGATCATCATCGACGAGGAGCAGGAGCATACCTATAAATCCGATCAGAGTCCCAAATATCATGCGCGGGATATCGCGCGCTACCGATGCGCCGCGAGCAACGCGCTCATGCTTTTGGCATCGGCAACGCCCTCCTTGGAAAGCTACAAAAAGGCAAAGGACGGTGTGTATACGCTGGTGCGCCTGACAAAGCGCTACGGCAACGCACGGCTTCCGCGCGTGGAGATCGTGGATATGCGGCGCGAGGCCGGAGCGGGGAGCGTGTCTCCCATGGGCGAGCAGCTGGCGCAGGAGCTTTGCCGTACGTGTGCCGACGGGGCGCAGGCGGTGCTCTTTCTCAACCGACGCGGATACAATCATTTCGTCAGCTGCCGCGCGTGCGGCGAGGCGCTGACCTGTCTCTCCTGCTCGGTGGCAATGACCTACCATACAAGAAAAGGGAGCTACGACAGCGGTGACATGGTCTGCCATTGGTGCGGAAAGCGTATGCCGCTTCCAAGGACCTGTCCCGCGTGCGGCTCGGAGCATCTTTCCCGCACGGGCTTTGGCACACAACGCGTGGAGGAGGAGCTGAAAACGCTTCTGCCCGCGGCGCGCGTTTTGCGGATGGACACCGACACAACGTCCACGAAATTTGCTTACGATGAGCTATTGGGACAGTTCCGCCGACACGAGGCGGACGTGCTTCTGGGAACGCAAATGGTGACAAAGGGGCATGATTTTCCCGACGTGACGCTGGTGGGCGTGCTGCTTGCCGACATGTCGCTGTATCTGGACGATTACCGCGCCTCGGAGCGCACCTTTGCGATGCTGACGCAGGTCATCGGTCGCGCGGGCCGCGGTGACAAGGAGGGGCTTGCGGTGATCCAGACCAACAACCCCGACAGTGAGATCATTCGCTTGTCCTGCGAGCAGGATTACGAAAGCTTTTACGAGCGCGAGATCCGCTTGCGCAAGCTTTTGACCTTCCCGCCGTTTTGCGACATCGTGCTCCTGACCGTTACGGGCGGGATGGAGACCGAGGTTCTGCGCGCGGCAACGCGGCTCTCTGAAATGCTGCGGGAAAAGCATCGGGAGCACTATTCGGACGTGGAGCTGGTCACGTTTGGCCCGTTCGAGGCCCCCGTCTACCGTGTTGACAACAAATATCGTATGCGCATGGTTCTCAAATGCGTTTTGAACCGACGCACGCTTGCCATGCTGGCGGATCTGCTCTGCACCTTTACGCAAAAGGCGGGGAGATTGGTGTCGCTTGGCGTGGATATGAATCCCTCCAATCTGTGAGGATAAAGAAACGAGGAAAAAACAATGGCGAAATTAAATATTGTAAAGCAGGGCGACGAGATTCTGCGCAAGATGTGCAGACCCGTGGAGCAGATCACGCCCCGCATCGTAACTCTTTTGGACGACATGATCGAAACGATGCGCGATGCCGACGGCTGCGGTCTTGCGGGCCCGCAGGTCGGAAAGCTCTTGCGTATTGCCGTGGTCGAGGTCGAGCCGGGAGAGGTGATCGAGCTGATCAACCCCAAGATCATTGCGCGTGCGGGCGAGCAGCGCGAGCAGGAGGGCTGCCTTTCGATCCCCGGACGCTGGGGCATTACCAAGCGCCCCATGCACGTCACGGTGCGCGCCGCGGATCGCCACGGTGTGGTGCGTGACATTCAGGGCAGCGAGCTGCTCGCACGCGCGCTCTGCCACGAGATCGACCATCTCGACGGTCATCTGTTTATTGACCGCATGATAAAGGAAGTGGATTGATGAAAATTTTGTTTATGGGAACGCCTGATTTCGCGCTCTTTTCTCTGCGCGCGCTTGTGGAGAACGGTGAGGACGTCATCGGCGTTGTGACCCAGCCCGATAAGCCCAAGGGCAGGGGATACGCGCTCACGCCGCCACCCGTCAAGGTGTACGCGCTGGAGCAGAATATTCCCGTTTATCAGCCCGCCACGCTCCGCGGTGAGGAGTTTGCCGCGCTTCTGGATTCGCTCGTGCCCGAATTGATCGTGGTGGCGGCGTACGGCAAGATCCTGCCAGCAAACGTGCTGGATTACCCGACCTACGGGTGCGTCAACGTGCACGGCTCGCTCCTGCCCGAGTACCGCGGCGCAGCACCCATGCAGCGCGCGATCATTGACGGTAAGACCCAAACGGGTGTGACGACGATGATGATGGACGTGGGTCTTGACACGGGCGACATGCTTTTGCGTGAGGTCGTCGCGATCGAGCAGAGCGATAATTTTGAGGATATTCACGACAAGCTTGGCGCGTGCGGCGCGCGCGTGTTGCTTGATACCGTTGCGCGCATCAAGGCGGGAACGCTTACGCGTACTCCGCAGGACGGTGCGTGCGCGACCTATGCCGCAAAAATTGAAAAAAGCGACTGCGTGATTGATTTTTCATGCTCGGCACAAGCGGTGCACGATCAGATCCGCGGTCTCTCTCCCATCCCCTTGGCGTTTACACACACGCCCGACGGAAAAATGCTCAAAATTACGGCTTCCGAGGTGGCGCGTGACGGCGAAACAAACGCGCGCGCGGGCGAGGTGCTTTCCTTGGATGGCGGCCGCATCACCGTTGCGTGCGGCATGGGTGCCGTGGCACTCCTGGCCGTGCTGCCCGAGGGCAAAAAGCGCATGTCCGCCGCCGATTTCATCAACGGCCGTAAGATCGCTGTGGGTGACGTGCTGGGGGAGACGCGCGGAGGAGAAGCCTTTTGAAAAAGGCTCCTCCCCCGTACCCCCTCCGCGAAAACTTTCACCAAAGAGGGTATATGTACCCACATCAGGAATTGCTTACAAAGCGTATCCTTTCTGTGTGCTCTGCGTGGTGAAAGTCTGCGATGCAGTACAGACTCTGTTTCTGCGTCGCTCGCTTATAGCTCACTGCCGTTCGCTCGCACGTAATGGCGTTTGTGCGTTCATCGGCAGAGGCAGAATGTAAAATATCAATCGCCCCTACATTGAAAAAGCACACATTCTGGGCAAAACTAACCTTGTGGAGCACTTGGGGTGGGGGTTCCCAAGTGCTATCGGGAGATTCTTTCCGTCAGCGTATAAACACTCCATGAATTAAAATCTGTTTTGCATAAACGAGCTTTCACCGTACGTCGGCAAACGAGGGTGCAATGTGTTTGGTGGACTCTCGGTGGAAAGCTAAAAAACACGTAGGTGAAAGTTTTTGAAGAGAGCGCGAGAGAAACTTTTCTCAAAAAGTTTCTCTCGTAAAAAACGAGGAACATATGTCAATAACAACCATACTTGAATTAAAAAACACAACGGGGCGCGTGATGGGCGTGGACTTTGGCGACACGCGCACGGGGCTTGCGGTCTCGGACGTCAGCCGCTTTTTGGCGTCGGGCATTGGATACGTTTCCCCCGGCGGGATCGAAAAGACCGCTGACAAGGTTGCCGAGGTCGCGCGCGAGCAACGAGCGAGTGCCGTGGTCGTGGGGTTACCCAAAAATATGGACGGCTCGGAGGGCTTTCGCGCCGAGCGGTGCCGCGAATTTGCGGAGCTGCTTTCCGCACGCCTTGAGGGCGTGCCCGTGGCGATGATCGACGAGCGCATGACCACGATGAGCGCGTCGCGCTATCTCAACGAGACCAACACGCGCGGACAGAAGCGTAAGGGCGTGATCGACACGCTGTCGGCACAGATCATTCTGCAAAACGCGTTGGACAGATTGAAGAATTGAAAAGGAATGACATTATGCAACACTTACCGCCGCGGCGTATTGCCGCGATCCACGATCTGTCCTGCGTGGGCAGATGCGCCCTGACGGTCGTTATTCCAACCCTTTCGGTGATGGGATACCAGACCATTCCCGTGCCAACGGCACTTCTATCCAGCCACACGGGTGGGTTTGACGATCTGCATTTCCGCGATCTGACAGAGGATATGAACTTGATCGCCGATCATTTCGAGCGTCTTGACGTGCGCTTTGGCGCGATCTACACGGGCTTTCTCGGAAGCGACGGGCAGATCGCGTCGGTCGAGCACCTGATCGGGCATTTTGGTACGTCTCCCGACGAAACGGGCGAGAAGCCGCTGATCTTCATCGACCCCGTGATGGGCGACGACGGCGTGCTGTATTCGACCTATACCGAGGAGCTGGCAGACGGTATCCGACACCTGAGCTCCTATGCCGAGGTGCTCACGCCGAACCTGACCGAGGCATGCCTTTTGACGCGTACACCGTACGTGGATACGGGCAAATTGCCGCAAGCCGCGGCGCAAGCGTTTGCAAACGGTCTCTTGGATCGCCTTCATGAGAGCGTTTGCCCGCACGCGCGCATCGTGATCACAGGTGTACATCTTTTTGGCGGCGAGGTCGCCAATTTCGGGCTTGACGCGGGTGGCGCGCGCTTTTGCGTCAGCCGTCCGCATTGCGGACACGCCTACCCCGGAACGGGGGATATCTTTGCGTCTGTTCTGCTCGGAGCGATGCTTGCCGGTGATACGTTTGAGAGCGCGTGCGCGCGCGCCGCTGATTTCACGGGCCTTTTGATCGAGGAATCCTCGAAGATCGACACCCCCGCGCGCATGGGCGTGGCGTTGGAGTCCTATTTACATTTACTGATCCCCAAAAGAGAGGAGTGAGCGTATGCCGAACAGTCGCACACCGCGCATCATCGGACGCGTGCTCAAAATTGTGTTTACGCTGCTGATCTTCACCGTTTGCGCGATCCTGATCCTTCGCATCTGCTCGTCGGGCGACCCCAAAAGCGTGGATACGCTCATCGTCAACGAGGCGTTGGCAGAGGCCTATGAAAAGCACGGAGACGACCTGATTTTGCGCTATCAGAATCAGGATACCATCACGCAGGACGAGCACAACAACGGGTATTTTTCGATCACGCAGTACGTGTTCATCCCCGAGGCGGAGCAGGTGCAATTGGTGTTCCGATACAACAGAAGCACCTTGGAAAAGGTGGCAAAGGATAAGGGGCTTGACAAGGTGCCCGACAAAAAGGCCGACCTGTTCGACGTGTCGCTCGTTGTGGTCACGGATCTGACGCCCGAGGACAAAAAGGACAATGAAAAGGGCGAAAACTTAGAGCGTGTGCGCGTTTTTGCGTCGGATTTTGTCAAGGATCACACCTCGAAAAGGCTCTACACCTACTACCGTTTTGTGTTTGACGGCGTGACGCTGCCAAAGAACGCGGTGGCGGTGTATGCGGAGATCTACTACAAGGCGGAGATCAACGATTACGAGGGAGATCCCTATGGCAGCCTTTGCCTTTACGACACCGAGCACAAATGGTTTGAGGAAAAGCTGGGCCGCGCTGACAAAAAGGCGATCGAGGCTTGGATCGAAGAAAATAAATAAAGGAGAAGGGCTTATGAACGCTTCTTACAATCACGAAAGCGTGCGACTCACGGGCAGATGGGACAGAGGCGAGTGCTGTGCCACCACCACGACCACGGGCGCGTATATTGAATTTGCATTTGAGGGCAAGATGGCGCTGGCGCGCTTTGACGTGGTTTCCAATGCGTCGCCCCGCTTGCATCTGTGGATTCAGCTGGACGGCGGCGCAATGACAGAAGCCCCGATCGACTCGTTTTTGCGTGTGATCGCGCCCGATGACGGCGCGCACGTGTGTCGCATCATCTACAAGGGCGGCACCGAGCAGGACCGTCGCTGGTACGCGCCCTTGACGGGCAAGGTGTCCTTTGTCGGCGTGCAGACCGAAAAGCCGATCCCTCTCTCCCCCGACACGCGTCCCACCGTGGAGTTTGTGGGAGACAGCATCACCGAGGGGGTGCTGATCGACGTGGATTACAACACCGCGGGCGATCCTGTTTCCACCTACGTGGAGGCGGGCTACCGCTGCTGGCAGGACGATGCCTGCGCGACCTACGCGTGGCTGACTGCCGAGGCACTGAGCTGGCGCCCGATCATTATGGGCTACGGTGCCGTGGGCGCGACGCGCGCGGGACAGGGGCTTGTACCCAAGGCGGCGGTCGCATACCCTTACAATTATGACGGCTCGCCCATTACGCACGAGAGTGCCGATTACGTCATCATCAACCACGGCGCGAACGATCGCGGCGCGAGGGTGGAGACCTATATTGCCGAGTATGAAAAGCTGCTGGACGTTATCCGCGAGCGCAACCCGAAGTCGGTGATCATCGCCTTGTCGGCGTTTTGCGGCGCGCACCACGAGGCGCTTGGTAAATTGATCGGGCAGTACAACGAGAAAAACGGCTGTCGGGTGCATTTTATTGATTCCGACGGCTGGATCCCCGCAGAGCCCCTGCACCCCTTGCGCAACGGTCACAAGATCGTTGCGGCGCATTTGGTAGAGGAGATTAAAAGAATTTTGGAGGTGCCCACATGCTGACACGTGATGAAATTCGCATCCGCGACCCGTTCATTCTGACGGACACGGCGCACGGATGTTATTATATGTACGGAACGACCGCGCTTGAGGCGGGGAGCATTGCCGCGAAAAACTCCTTTGCGGTGTATAAAACGCGCGACCTTGCGCATTTTGAAGAAAAAAAGGTCATTTTCGACGGTGCGGGCACCGATTTTTGGGGCACGTATGATTTCTGGGCACCCGAGGTACACGAGTGGCGCGGAAAATACTATTTGCTTGGCAGCTGCAAGTCCGATACGCGCCACCGCGGCACGCAGATTTTTGTGTGCGACACCCCCGACGGAACCTTTGTGCCCGTGTCCGACCGTGCCGCAACGCCTGCCGACTGGGAGTGCCTTGACGGAACGCTTTGCGTTGAGGACGACGTGCCGTATCTCGTCTTTTCGCACGAATGGACGCAGGTGGGAGACGGTGAGATCTGTGCCGTGCGCCTATCCGACGATCTGTCGCGGGCGATCGGTGAGCCGTTTTTGCTGTTTCGCGCGTCCGACAACCCCGACGTGAGCGAAATTGAACACACTGGTAGCGGAAATTACGTCACCGACGGTCCGTTTTTGTACCGCGAGAACGGGAAATTACATATGATCTGGTCCAGCTTCTATCGCGGCAGATACCTTGTGCTGGAGGCCGAGGCGGATTCCTTGCGCGGCGCGTGGACGCACCGCGGCAGCCGCTTTGACTTTGACGGCGGACACGCGATGGTGTTTTATACTCTTGAGGGCGATCGCATGATCTCCTTGCACCGCCCCAATGAGCCCCACGACGCCGAACGCGCGGTGTTTATTGAATACTGATTGAAAGGAGACCCCCATGGCAAGCGTGCGCGAGATTGCATGGAACGTATTGAATAAGTGCGAGGCGGCAGGGCAGTATTCCAATATTGCCTTGGATAGCGCCATCAAGCGCGCGGGTCTTGGCGACGCCGACCGCGGGCTTTTGACCGCGCTGGTTTACGGAACGCTGGAGCGGAGATTGACGCTGGACGCGGTGATCGACGCCTTGGCGTCGCGCGGTGATATTGCACCCGACGTGCGCATTTTGTTGCGCATGGGGATCTACCAATTGGCGTATCTCGACCGTGTGCCCGATCACGCGGCGGTCAATGAGAGCGTCGCCATGGCACCCAAAAGGGCAAAGGGCTTTGTCAACGCGATTTTGCGCGAATTTGTGCGGAGCGGAAAGGGGATCCCATGCCCCAACCGCGCGGACGAGCCGATCCGTTATCTGTCGGTGCGCTACTCGGTATGCGAGCCGCTTTGCGAGCGATTTGTGGCGGAATTTGGCCTTGCGCGCGCGGAGGAGCTCCTTGCGGCATTTGGCAAGCAACCGCCGCTTTCGGTTCGCGTCAACACCTGTCGCGTCTCGCGCGACGCGCTGATAGAGCGTTGGCACGCGCAGGGGATCGCGGCAGAGCCCATTCAAGCGAGCGCTTGCGGCATACACGTAACCGATAAAGTGCCCGTAACGGCGCTTTACGGCTTTGACGAGGGGCTGTTTTTCGTGCAGGACGAGGCGTCGCAGCGCTGCGTGGCGGCATTGGACGCGCACGCGGGCATGCGCGTGTTGGATGCCTGCGCCTGCCCGGGCTCGAAATCCTTTGGCGCGGCAATTGATATGGAAAACCGTGGAGCGGTGATCGCGTGCGATCTGCACGAAAACAAGCTGTCTCTTGTACAAAGCGGTGCCGAGCGGCTGGGAATTTCTATCATTGAAATCTACGCGCGCGACGCGCGACACGTCAACGAGGCATGGATCGGACAGTTTGACCGCGTGCTTTGCGACGTGCCCTGCTCGGGCTTTGGCGTGCTTGCCAAAAAGCCGGAATTACGCTATAAGGACCCTGCCGAGAGTGAGCGGTTGCCCGAAATTCAGCGCGCGATTCTTGAAAGCGCCTGCACGTACGTCAAAAAAGGCGGCCGGCTGGTCTACTCCACCTGCACGCTTCTTTCCTGCGAGAACGGGGAGCAGGTCGCGGCATTTTTGTCCGCGCACGGGGAGTTTGCCTTGGTTGAGGAGCGCACGCTCTATCCCGACACCGACAAAACCGACGGCTTTTATTTCGCCGTCATGGAGCGGCGCACCTGAAGAACGCCGCGCATTGTTCGCACAAACACCGTAATAAAAGTTTTGGTCAAGCCTTTTCAAAGGCTTGCGCAGGTGGAGGGCGCGAAGCCCTCCTCGCGCTCCGCAGAGCGCGAAATTGCCAAACGGCGTTTCTCTTTTGATAACTTTTCTCTTTGCGCCTCGTGTCGTCAAAGAGAAAAGCGGCAAGGGACGCTTGCAACGCAACCCATACACCGTTCCAAAATCAGACACTTTCATTTTTCATCACTATATAGCCAATCTCAAACACATACTAAAAAGGAGGAAACGCCATGGAAATGAACGAAAAGCGCGAGCTGCTTTCGTTGACACCCGCCGAGCTTGAAGCGTGGGTCGTGTCGGTCGGAGAGCCGAAATTCCGCGCACGTCAGATCTTTCCGCAATTGCACCGCGGGCTCGCACCCGATGAAATGACCAATCTCGGCAAAAAAATGCAGGAAAAGCTGCGCGAGGCGTTTACCTATCATCTGCCCGCGGTCGAGCAAAAGCTCGTGTCCGCGCTTGACGGCACGGTCAAATATCTGTTCGGCCTTGCCGACGGCAACTGCGTGGAGAGCGTGGTCATGAAATACGATCACGGCAACACGGTCTGCATTTCGTCGCAGGTCGGCTGCCGCATGGGCTGCAAATTCTGCGCGTCCACCATCGGCGGACGTGTGCGCGACCTGACGCCCGGGGAGCTGCTCGGGCAGGTCATTGCTGCGCAAAAGGACTTGGGCGAGCGCATTTCCAACATCGTCATGATGGGAATCGGCGAGCCCTTGGATAACTACGACAACGTGCTCCGCTTTTTGCGTCTTGTAAACGATGATGCGGGGCTGAACATAGGCTACAGACATATTTCGCTTTCCACCTGCGGGCTTGTTAACCGCATCAGAGACCTGATGGAGGAGGATCTGCCGATCACGCTTTCCATCTCGCTCCACGCCCCCGACGACGAAACGCGCTCCGCGATCATGCCCATCAACAACCGTTACGGTGTGGATGAATTGCTGGATACCTGCCGCGACTATTTTGCGCGCACGGGGCGTAGAATTTCCTTTGAATACACCCTGATCGCGGGGAAGAACGACTCGGTTGAAAACGCGCAAAAGCTTGCGCGCGTGCTCAATTCGCATTTGCGTTCGCGGAGCGAGACCATGCCGATCCACGTCAACCTTATCCCCGTCAACGAGGTCTCGGAAACGGGCTTCCGTCACTCGGGACGCGAGGCGGTGCAGCGCTTTGCAAAGACGCTTGAGAGCAAAGGCATCCGCGCCACGGTTCGTCGCAAGCTCGGCTCTGACATCAACGCCTCCTGCGGGCAATTGCGTCGCGCGGCGATGAAAAAGGAGCATTAAGAAAAGCTCCTTTTTCGGGGGAGTAACTTTTCCCATGGAAAGCTATTGTAATTCCTTGCGAGATCCCTTCGTCGCAAAGCCTTCGGCTTTTCTCCTCGGTTTTGGCTCGTATCGGCAAGCCTCACTCCCCAAAACTTCGACGCGCGGCTTTGCCGCTTGCTCAGGATGACACGCGGACGGGATGTATGGCACAAACAAATCGGCGGGCCAATGCACGCCCCTACCTTATGTGTGCACTCACCCGAGCCTCCCCTGTGCAAGGGGAGGTGGCGAGCGAAGCGAGACGGAAGGGTTGGCCGCTTCAGAAATTTACGGGATATCGTGGGCACCGTCCCCTACTAACTTGTTTCATCTAAAAGTTTACACCAAGTATTTCCGCGAGATCCAAACGGCAAAGCCGTTTGCTCTACGGGTTTCGACAGCGCCCCGCCGGACACCGACAGGTGTCATCCTGAGCTTGTCGAACTTTTGGAGCTTGCTCCAAAAGCACGAGGCTTGAGCCGAGTGGGATCTCGGCGGGGCTTGCTCAAGATGACACGCGGAGGTGAAAATGTCACGTTTTAGATGAAACAAGGTACTACAATTATAAAATTATGGGCTTTGGCAAAATTGAATCCGATTGTTGAAAGTATAGATTTA
>JAZRFD010000035.1:0-9064 GCA_045661185.1 Eubacteriales bacterium
CTTCCACGAGGGAAAGCTCGTAGGAGGGATTGCAGAATCCGCGTTCAAGGATTGCACGCACCTGACGAGTATTACGGTTCCCAACAGTATCACGCACGTATTTGCGTCCTCGTTTGAGGGGTGTGAGAATCTCAAGGTCAATATGACGGATGCTACACAAATGCACACCGTGTTAAGCGATTGGACCGTTGAAACGCACGCAACCTGCCAGAGTGAGGGCAAAAAGCACCGCATGTGTTTGGATGAAGGATGCGGTTCTTATTTCGAGGAAAGAATTCCAAAGGGCGAGCACACACCGAGCGATTGGATCGTCGATACCCCCGCTTCCTGCCTTGTAGACGGAAGTCAGTACAAGAAATGCACGGTCGAAACCTGCGGTGCGACCTTGGAAACCGCACCTCTCCCCGCACCGGGACACTCCATGTCAGGAAACATCTGCACGCAGTGTGATTTTGCGAAGGAAAGCGAAGGATTGATCTTCACTTCCAACGGCGACAATACCTGCTATGTTTCCGGTGTCGGCAATTGCGGCGATGAGCATATTGTGATTCCGAGCGTTTCGCCGGACGGTCTTGCTGTTACGGGCATCGGTGAGAGTGCGTTTGAGAATGTAAGATCCATTAAAAGCGTTATTATCCCCGGCAGTGTCGTCACGGTTGGTTATAAGGCGTTCTCCAAGAGCTCCATTAAGAGCGTGGTGTTCTCCGAGGGTGTGCAGACAATTGACGAATATGCCTTTTGGGCTTGTGGGCTTTCAAGCCTTGAGATTCCCGCAAGTATGATTTCTATCGGTCACGATGCATTTTATCAGTGCAGCTCGTTACAGAGCGTTACGTTTGCCGAGAACAGTCAGCTGAGCAGAATTGGGAACGCGGCGTTCCACAGCACGGGCTTGCGTCGCATTGAGCTTCCCGACAGCGTCACAGGCATCGGTGATTCCGCTTTTGGACAATGCTCAAGCCTTGAATTCTTCAGCGCACCGTTTGTGGGATGTGAGCCGAGTTCACTCCAGTACGGACATTTCGGTGCAATCTTTGGCGCGTGGGGGGCTACCTCAAACAGTAACTACGTTCCCACGTCTATTAAGACGGTTGTGATCAGAGGGGGCGAGAGCATCAACGACCGTGCCTTCTATGGTTGCAACAAAATCAAGGCGGTTGTAATCGCGGAGAGCGTTACGAACATCGGCGCACAGGCATTTTTGGGATGTAGTTCTCTTACAACCGTGTATTACTACGGAACCCCCGAGAGCTGGGAGCAGATCACTTTCAACTCGGATAACACGCAGCTGACGAATGCAACGCGCTACTACTATAGCGAAACCGAACCCACGGATACGGCATATTCTTATTGGCATTTCGATGTGAGCGGCAACCCCGTGGCGTGGTAAAACCAATCGACACAATATGACCATTGCGCGATAGCGCACGCGCGGGGCGCGAGCAGGTTGTCAAGACCTGCCTGCGTCCCGCGCGCCTTTTGTGAAAAGGTTTTGGGGAGAGAGGTGTGGAGAGGGGGGGCTTTTCCTCAAAAAGCCCCCTCTCTCCACGCTTTTACGGTTCCCATAAGCTTGCGCATTTTTGAAAAAGTTCCACGCAAAAGGTGTGGAGTTTTCGATTTTTGTGCCACTCTTGACAGAGCGGTAGGGGATATATTATAATCATAATGAAATTAAGCACGAAAGGAAACAGAAACATGTACGATATTGCCGTGATCGGTGGCGGCGTGGTGGGCGCATTGATCGCACGCACGCTCGCCCGTTACGATCTTAGAATTTGTATCCTTGATAAGGCACACGACGTTGCCACGGGCGCGTCGAGCGCCAACTCCGCCATCGTCCACGCGGGCTTTGACGCGAAGGTCGGCTCGCTCAAGGCAAAGCTGAACGTTCGCGGCTCCGAAATGATGGAGGAGGTCTGCCGCGAGCTTGGCGTCAAGTACAAAAACAACGGCTCCCTTGTCATCGGTTTTGATGAGGACGACCGCAAAACGGTTGAGGGACTTTGCGAGCGCGGCAGACAGAACGGCGTGCGCGGCGTTCGTGTGATCGATCAAGCCGAGCTGCGTGCCATGGAACCGAATATTTCGGACAACGCCATCTGCGCACTTTATGCCCCCACGGGCGCGATCGTTTGCCCCTATGAATTGACGATCGCGGCAATCGGCAACGCCATGGACAACGGCGCGGAGCTGTTTCTTGATTTTGCGGTCACGGACATCAAGAAGGACGGCATGGGCTACCGCGTTTGCTCCAAAAACACACAGATTTGCGCAAAATACATCATCAACGCGGCAGGGCTTTATTCCGATGCCATCGCGCGTATGATCGGTGACGACAGCTTTACCGTTCACCCCCGCCGCGGCGAATACGTCCTTTTGGATAAGACCGCAGGCGCAATGGTTAAATCCACAATTTTCCGCACCCCGAGCAAAATGGGTAAGGGAATTCTCGTCACACCGACCGTGGACGGCAACCTGCTCACGGGTCCTACGTCCTTTGATATCGAGGACAAGGAGGATCACTCCACCACCGCAGAGGGACTTTCTCTTGTAATGAAGCAGGCAGGGGAAAACGTGGACGGCGTGCCGTTTGGCAAGTCCATTACCTCGTTCACGGGGCTTCGTGCCGTGGGCAGCACGGGCGATTTTATCATCAATATGCCGCGCGAGGGCTTCCTTAACGTCGCAGGCATTGAGTCTCCCGGGCTTTCTTCCGCCCCCGCGATTGGTGAGTACGTGCGCGACCTTTTGCGCGATGCGGGGCTTGCGTTGAACGAAAAATCCGATTATATCCCCACGCGTGCGCCAATGCACGCATTCCGCGAGATGTCGATCGAGGAAAAGAACGATGTCATTCGCCGCGATCCCGCATACGGACACATTATTTGCCGTTGTGAGGGCGTGAGCGAGGGCGAGATCTTGGCCGCGATCCGTCAGAATCCCCGTCCGCGCGATCTTGACGGCGTCAAACGCCGCACGCGTGCGCAAATGGGGCGGTGTCAGGGCGGCTTTTGCTCGCCTTACATCGTCGAGCTTCTCGCAAAAGAGATGAACGTCCCCTATGAGAGTGTTACCAAGTTCGGCGGCGCGTCTCTTGTCAATCTTGCAAAAACCAAGGAGGTAGAAGCGTGATGAGAAAGATTGATCTTGTCATTGTCGGCGGCGGACCCGCAGGCATGAGCGCGGCGATCGCGGCTTACGATAGCGGCGTGCGCGACCTTCTGATCCTTGAACGTGACACGCGCTTGGGCGGTATTTTGCAGCAGTGTATTCACAACGGTTTCGGGCTTCACCGCTTTGGCGAGGAGCTGACGGGCCCCGAGTACGCATGGCGCTATGAAAAAGAGGTTCTGGAAAGACAGATCCCCGTCCTTTCCGACACCATGGTGCTGGAGATCACGTCCGATCGCATCATCACCGCCACCAATGCCACCGACGGCGTGTTTCAAATTCAAGCCAAGGCGATCATTCTTGCCATGGGCTGTCGCGAACGCGCACGCGGAGCACTCAATGTTGCAGGTACGCGCCCCGCAGGCATTTACAGCGCGGGAACGGCGCAAAAATACGTCAATATGAAGGGCTATCTTCCCGGTAAAGACGTCGTGATTCTGGGCTCGGGCGACATCGGGCTGATCATGGCGCGCCGCATGACGCTGGAAGGCGCGCGCGTTCACGCTGTGTGTGAGCTGATGCCGTATTCGGGCGGTCTTGCGCGCAACATCGAGCAGTGCCTCAACGATTTTGACATTCCGCTCAAGCTTTCTCACACCGTGGTCGAGATCCACGGTCGGGAGCGCCTTGAGGGGGTGACCATCGCACGCGTGGACGAAAACCGTCGCCCGATCGCAGACACGCGCGAGTATATCCCGTGCGACACGCTTCTGCTCTCGGTGGGCTTGATTCCCGAAAACGAGCTGACCCAGGGCGCTTCCGTGCCGCTTGACCGTGTGACAAACGGGGCGGTGGTCGATCAAGACAGACAGACCGCCGTCGAGGGCATCTTTGCGGCAGGCAACGTCCTTCATGTGCATGACCTTGTGGACTTTGTGTCCGAGGAGGCGGAGATTGCAGGTAAGAGCGCGGCGGCGTACGTCCGCGGCGAGCTGCAAGCAAGCCGAAGTATTCCGCTTTCTACCGACGGAAAGATTCGCTATACCGTGCCGCAGCGTATCACGCGCGGGGGTGACGTCAAGGTTTATTTCCGCGTCTCTGACGTGTACCGCAACGTGCGCATCACGGTGCGTGACGGCGAGCGCGTGATCCTACAAAAGAAAAAGGCGCGCGTCGCTCCCGGCGAGATGGAAACGCTGACGCTGAAGGCGGACGCGATTGCAGACGCAAAAGAGCTGAAACTTTCCTTGGAGGTGCAATGATATGAAACGGAATCTGACTTGTATCGTTTGTCCCATGGGGTGCCAAATGATTGCTGAGATCGAGGACGGCAAGGTCGTCTCCGTTACGGGCAACACCTGTCCCCGCGGAAAGCAGTATGCCATCGATGAATGCACGAACCCGCAGCGCACCGTAACCAGCACCGTGCGCACGGTGACGGGCGGAGTAGTGGCGGTCAAGACCGACCGTACGATCCCCAAGGCATGTGTGTTCGACGCGATGCGAGAGATCAACCGCGCGTGCGCGGAGCTGCCCGTGCGCATCGGTGACATGGTCATCGAAAATCTGCTCGGCACGGGTGCCAATGTCGTAATTACGTCGAATTTAGAGTGAGAATTAGATTTATTTTAGAAAAAAGATGAAAAAAGGGGCATTTTAGCCCCTTTTTTATCAAAAAGCTATTGACAAATGGGCGCAAAAGGGGTATACTGTTAAAAAACAAACCGACGAGAAAGAAAAGTAACCAAGCAAAACGCTTTTCAGAGAGCCGCAGACGGTGCGAGTGCGGCAAGCGGGCCTTGTGTGAATGGGCTTTCGAGGGCGAACCGAACGTACGTGCAAGTAGGCTTCGACGGGCGCGCTTCCGTTATCATGGCGACGCATATGATGGTATGCAGGAGTGGAAACAGTTGTTTCAAGCAGGGTGGCACCGCGATGTATTTCGTCCCTATTATCCGATACGGGTAGTGGGGCGTTTTTGTTTTGAAATCGAAAGGAGAGAACAACAATGGCAAACAAGGAGATCCCTTACAAGATTTATCTGGAAGAAAGTGAAATGCCGAACGCATGGTATAACGTTCGTGCCGATATGAAAAAGAAGCCCGCACCGCTGATCGACCCCAAAACGGGAAAGGCAATCACGCTGGAGGCGCTTTCGGAGGTGTTCTGCGAGGAGCTGTCGCGTCAGGAGCTCAACGACACCGACGCATGGATTCCGATCCCGCAGGAGATCCGCGACTTTTACAAGATGTACCGTCCCGCACCTCTGGTGCGTGCATACTGCCTTGAAAAGAAGCTGGGTACTCCCGCGCATATCTATTACAAATTTGAAGGCAACAACACCAGCGGCAGCCACAAGCTCAATTCCGCAATCGCGCAGGCGTACTATGCCAAGCAGCAGGGGCTCAAGGGTGTCACCACCGAAACGGGTGCGGGGCAGTGGGGAACGGCGCTTTCCATGGCGTGCTCCTACTTCGGTTTGGATTGCAAGGTGTTCATGGTCAAATCCTCTTACGAGCTCAAGCCCTTCCGCCGCGAGGTTATGCGCACCTATGGCGCGGACGTAACACCGTCCCCGTCCATGACCACGGCAATCGGTCGTCAGATTCTCTCCGAGTTCCCGGGAACGACGGGAAGCCTTGGCTGCGCGATCTCCGAGGCGGTCGAGGCGGCAACCACGCGCGAGGGCTACCGTTACGTTTTGGGAAGCGTGCTGTCGCAGGTCATGCTGCATCAGTCCGTGATCGGACTTGAGACCAAGGCGGCGCTCGACAAGTACGGTATCAAGGCAGACGTTATCATCGGTTGCGCGGGCGGCGGCTCGAATCTGGGGGGCCTCATTGCTCCGTTTGTGGGTGAGCAGCTGCGCGGTGAGGCAAAGTATCAGTTTATCGCGGTTGAACCCACGAGCTGCCCGTCGCTCACACGCGGAAAATACGTGTACGACTACTGCGACACGGGCCGCATCTGCCCCTTGGCAAAAATGTACACGCTGGGTAGTGGATTTATCCCTGCGGCAACGCACGCGGGAGGCTTGCGCTATCACGGCATGAGCTCCACGCTCTCCGAGCTGTACGATCAGGGTATTATGGAGGCACGCAGCGTCAAGCAGACCGAGGTTTTTGAGGCGGCAGAGTATTTCGCACGCATCGAGGGTATTTTGCCCGCGCCCGAAAGCTCGCACGCGATCAAGGTTGCCATGGACGAGGCGATCAAGTGCCGTGAAACGGGCGAGGAAAAGACCATTGTGTTTGGACTTACCGGAACGGGATATTTTGACATGATGTCCTATGAAAAGTTCCACGACGGCAAAATGACCGACTACACGCCTACCGACGACGAAATCGCGCAGGCGCTTGCAAAAACGCCGAAGATTTAATAGAGGTGATTGAATGTGGGGAGAGGGACACTTTTGAAAAAGTGTCCCTCTCCCCACACCCCTCACCCCACAAAACTTTTGCAAAGGGCACGCCCCCGAAATCGGTGTTTGAACAACGCCGATTTCGGGGGCGTGTGCGCTTCGCGCAAGCGTATTTGGGTGCGGGAAACAGAAAAACGGCGGATGCTCCGCCGCTTTTTTACTTTATTTCGTGGTTTTCGATTGCAAATTCCAAAAACAGATTGATCAACTCATTGCGTGAGCGGTTGGTCTGTGCCGCAATTTGCTCCAATTTTTCCACCGTTTCGTCCTTGATGCGAATGGAAAACACCTTGTACCCGTCCTCGCCCTTCAACGGCTTTTTCGAAATGACTAATTTTTTCATAATACCCCTCTGTTCGATGATCTATTACAATTATATCTTGACAAATTGTCGAATTGTATGTTATAATATGTCACATATCACAAAACATATGTGACATACGCGAAAAATACAAGGGCTTTGTAAAACACATAGTGTTATCACCAAAAAGGAGGACTTTCAGATGAATCATACTGAAACCAAAGAACAGATCGAGCAAGAGATTCCCGAGGAAGAAAATCAAGCCACGGAGGCGGTTGAAAAAAAGCGGTTTTCTGCCGCGTTTTCATCCTTTGCACACAAAACCGCGGATTTGGGCAAGAAAGCTGCGGACGGGATGCAAAAGGGTGCCAAGGCGCTTTCCGAAAGGATGAAGCACGATAGCTATGAGCGCCGTAAGAAAAAATATAATCCCATCACTATGAGGGAATTCAAAAGCAAAAGCTTCAATCTTCCCAACGTTATCAAGATCGTGGACGATGCCGTCAGGCGCGATGTTGATGTGTGCGAGGGGGCGATTGGGTGGCTGGAGACCGAAAATCAAACCGAGGTTTTGTGCTTGTATGATGAGGCCGTAAAGGATAGTGGAATTGAATTTCTGCCGACGGTGGGATGTGATCAAGTGTACTATGTTGATCACTTCGATCGCAGTAGGTTTATCCAAGTGGAAAGTATTTTCGAACGTTCTCACAGCGAAAGGCTTGCCGAATTGGAACGAATTGCATATTCCCTTGGTGCAAAGAGCTGTTTGATCGAAATTGAATACGCGGATGCGGAATCGTTGAGCACAAGTAAATCAGCAAACTTGACGCATTCTTCCTCGATCAAAATCAAAAATGATGAAGATTGCGAAAAACGCGAGAACGAGCAAAAAATATCGGTTGGCAGTAACAGCAATCGCTCTTTGAGTAATCATCGTAGCGGCAAAGCAAGGACTTATTTTAACGGAAATACAGAACCTGTTCGTCCGGAGCTGAAATGGTTCGCAAAGGACGACAGCATTAAGGGGCTAATCGAAATGCGATGCTCGTCCGCAAATTCGATCCGCTCAAGAACCTTGGTGTTAGAGGGCTCTACCTCGGCAACGATGTCATATCATATTGCTTGTTCGATTGATGCATTGTTGAAGCAGGGAGCAACGCGAAAAATTCAAAGCAAATTTTCCATGGCAACCAAAGCGCTCCGCGAAAGTAGCAGTAAATTGATCTTCGACGTTGAATTCGAATAAGATCGAGCCCTCGTACCCAGCAACCCCGCGCGAAGCGCGCCCGCCCGCCGCCTTGGTGTTGACAAGACACCAAGACGGCGGGCGGGCTCTTTTTGTGAAGGTTTGGAGGGGGAGAGGGCGTGGGAGAGGGGGAATCTTTCCTTAAAAGGTTCCCCCTCTCCCACATATTCTCACTTCTAATCACTTCGTAATAATCGTCACGCCTGCGGGAGCAATGCCTGCCTGCTCGTAGACGATGGCGTTGATCTGCGCGATCTGAGACGCTTGCAGACTCTCGGCACTGACCACAATGCTCGCTTTGTCGCCGTTGAGAACAGCTACACACTTCTCAAACCCCTTGGCGGTGATCAGCGACTCAATGTCCGCCTCGGTCTGAATCTCATCGGCAATTGCCGCAATGCTCTCCATGGCCTCTGCCTTTGCGGCGTCGGTCGCGTCGGGATTGTCAACGACCGCCTGCAGAACCTCAAGCGCTTCGTCGCGCGCTCTTTGGCGGCTGACCTGCGTTGCGGAGAAGTATTCGTCGGTCGTGTCGGTGTTTCCGCTTCCGCCCGAGATGTTGCCGCTGGGCTGATCGTAGGGGTAGCCCGCCTCGTCGTTTCCCGCAAAGAGCATAAAGTTGAGCCATACCGCCACACCGATGAGCACCACGGCGCAGGCAATGATCAGGTTGCGCTTGCCGATCTTTTCCATCAAATTTTTGATCTTATTGGTCGGCTTCACCTCGACCAGTTCGGTTGATTGCTTTTTCATAGGTAAATCCCTCCTTAGCTTTGTGTTACACCATATGCGGGCGCAGAACAGAATATGCAAAGGGGAAGAAAAAGGTGCAAAAAAGTATTGCCAACCCTTCCGTCACGCCCAAGGCGTGCCACCTCCCCTTGCACAGGGGAGGCTAAAAAGCAAGTGCCAACAAGGCTAAAGAATTTTTAGTTTATAGTTAGACTTGCTTTGAATAGGTTTCCCAAAGCCTCCCCTGTGTAAG
>JAZRFD010000036.1:0-17214 GCA_045661185.1 Eubacteriales bacterium
CCGCAGGCGGCGAAACACCTTCTTTTCGGCGCTTTTCTTTTTGCCAAGCTTTTTCTTTTGCGCCTTTTTCGCCAAAAGAAAAAGCGGAATAAAAATATTTGTGCAATCTAACAAATAACGTACCTTTGGTCTACAATCAGGTGTGGGGAAGAACCTTTTCTCAAAAAGGTTCTTCCCCACAGAGCATCCCCTTTCCGCCCGAGTCACCGCTTGCATATCAAGCGTCACTTTAACAGCTCCTCGCTCAATCGCAAAATCTCGGGTGTCAAGCGCTTACGCTCGCGGTTGGTAATGGCGCAATAGACGGGATACGCAAGGATCGTACCCACAAGTCCCACCAAGCCCACGCCAATACCCAAAGCAAACGCCATGAGCGTGCCAAGCGCGTCACCGATATCGGTCATGATCAGGCACATGCCCACGCCCAGCAAAAGGGCGCTGACGACACCGACGATCAAGGACACCACCGTTCCCTTTCGGGTCACGCTTGCGTCCAGGGCGCGCAGACGCGCCATTTTATCGGCTTCCTCGTTTGGCAAATACTTTTTGCGGATGCGCTCCACCTCTGCCTGCTGCTCCGCGGAATAGCTGTACCGGAAGCGTTCATTTTGTTCATTATGATCCATATTGATTCTCCGTTGCTTTTTTCATTTCCCTGTTTGCGCGCACGATCATATAGATCGCCATGGCAATGATAAACACCGACACCGCGCCGCCGACAGCGCCAAGCATGATTCTGCGCTCCAAAAGCGCCATCGTGCCGCCGCCAAAGGTGGTCAGCATGGTAGAAGTCAAGGTGAGCATGGACACGCAAGCTGCCGCCAAGCCGATGGCCTTGGCCGCCGAATAGACGGGGCTTTGGTATTTGCGGTATTTTACGATACTGATGATCGCGGTGGTAAAGGACGTAAAGGTATAGGCCGCGAGCGCAATGGTCGTGATCTGGTGATGGTGGAAGGTGCGGTTCCAATAGACCATAAAGAAGACCATCAAAGCCAGCGCCAAATTCATCACAAAAAAGATCCATCCGCAGGCGCGGTAACGCGCGAGCTCTGCGCGCATGTGCTCCCCGGGGCGGTTCTTTGTGGTATACCGCACCAAGAAAAAGCGCATGATGGCAAGCGAGATATAATACCCCGCCATGGAATAAAACCAGAAGGAGCGGTGATAAAAGCCGAGCCAGAGCTGAAGCGCGGCGTAGATCACGTTCCACAAAAACGAGCCGTAAAGCGACACGCTCACGCGCAGGCGGTCGTCCTCAAGCCAACGGCGCGCGTATTTGTTTTCGCTTTTAAAGGTCTTGAAAAAGCGAATCAGGTACGGGATTTTCGCGCACCAGACCGTTAAGGTATAGGCCGCGAGAACGTAAGACGTGATTGCCAACGCCGATTCCGTTCCAAGGAACACCATGGAGTACACCAAAAAAACGGTGGCCACGGGCAGGAGCACGAACATAACGGCAAGGTGCGGGAACAGCAGGGCTTTACCGAGCTTTTTCCAATCCATGCGCGTCCCTCCTGATCTTCACCGTAAACGTCGTCCCCACGCCCAGCGTGCTCTCCACCGCGATCTCACTCTCGGTGATGTCGATCACGCGCTTGACAAGGGTGAGCCCCAAGCCGTTGCCCTCGGTTGCGTGGGACGTGTCTCCTTGATAAAACTTTTCAAACATATGAGCACCCACCTCTTGCGAAATGCCGCAGCCGCTATCCTCTACCTGCACGGTTGCCCATTCCCCCTCGGCACAAAGGCGCACGCTGACCCTTCCGCCCTGCTCGGTGAACTTAATCGCATTGGAAAAAAGGTTGTTCCAAACCAGCGTCATCATTTCGGGATCGCTGTGCACGTATACATCCTCGGCAATGTCGGTCTCGATCTCAAGCAACTTTTTCTCCCACCGTTCCTCAAAACCCAAAAGGCACTCACAAAGCTGCTCGCTTAAATTGTAGCATGAAAATTGCGTATAGATCTGCTGATTTTCAAGCTTATTCAGTTTTAAAATGTTGGAGATCAGCCCCGAAAGCTTCTGCGCGGCATCGGAAATCGCCCGTGTGTACTCCTGCTGCTCGGCGGCGGGGAGCGCGGGGTCGGATAGGAGTGCCGTGTAGTTGCGGATCACCGCCAAGGGGGTCTTTAATTCGTGCGACACGTTGGCAATAAAGTCGGTGCGGAGCGTTTCAATGCTTGAAAGCTCCTCGGCCATTCTGTTGACGTGCTCCGCGATCTCGTCAAATCCCTCGGCTGCGCCTCTCATGGACGCGGGCGAGATGCGTGCGGACAAGTCTCCCTGCATCATTTTTTCGGTTGCTTCCATGATCGTTTTGGTGGGACGCTCAACCGACCGTCTTCTGCGCACGGCATCGATCACCGTGAACAAAAATGAGATCAAAATGACGTTGAGGAAGGTGAATTTTGCGGCCGTGCTGATGCTTTTCTCGTTATATTCCACGCCGAGCTCCCGCGCCATCAGGTGCAGAAACAGCATGGTGCAGCAGGTAACGGCAAACGCCACGATCAAAAAAAACAAGAGATAACCGCTTATAAATCGCAAAACCCTGCGATACCGCTCCTGCCGCTTCATTTGATGACCGCCTTATAGCCAAGCCCATGCACGGTAACGATCTCAAACGCGTCGCATGCCGACAGCTTTGCGCGCAGCTTGGTCATGTAAACGTCGACCGTGCGTGTGCCCGAATCAGTATCCGCATCCCAAAACTCATCCATGAGCTGGGTGCGCGTAAAGGTCTTTTTGGGATAGGAGAGGAGCTTATAGAGCAGATTAAATTCGCGTGCGGTCAAGGCAATTTCCTCATCACCAAGATATGCCGTATGCTCGTCGGCATCCATCACAAAGTTACCCACTGCAAGCCGACGGCTCTGCGCGATCTTGGCACGGCGCAAAAGCGCTCCGACACGCAAAAACAGCTCGTCAAGATCAATCGGCTTGACCATGTAATCGTCCACGCCAACGCGGTATCCCCTTTGCTTGGACGCAAAATCGTCGCGCGCCGTCATAAACAGGATCGGAATATCCTCGTTGAGCGAGCGGACGGTCTTAACGAACTCAAACCCGTCGATGTCGGGCATCATAACGTCGGACACGATCAGGTCGAACACGGTTTCGTACATGGCGTCATACGCGTCGTTTGCGTGCAACGCACCTGTTGCCTCATAGCCGCTTCTGTTTAAAAACGCACAGACCGAGCGATTCAGATCCGCGTCGTCCTCCAGCACCAAAATTTTAAACATACGTGTCCCTCCCCTCTTTTTTCTTCAGTATAGCACACAAATGTTAAAGTTTTGTTTCTATTTCGCCTTTTTCTTATACCAAAGCGGTTTTCTGTAGGATCACACGGCTGATCGCGCCAAGACCGAAGGCGAACATCGCGCCGCCCGCCGCGCAAAGAGCCACGTTGAGAGCGGTTGCCGTCAAGGGCGTGATGAGTCCCACCATCATAAACAGCAGCATACCGCCCCCCAAGGAGCCGCAGATCGAGAGCCATGCACGCGACTTGGCGGCCACGCTGATCAAAACGAAGATCGGCACGAACACGAGCATGAGCAGGATCTTGGAAAGCAGACACATCACAACGCTTGCTGCGCTCATGCCGCCCACTAATGCAAAGGAGAGCCCCGTAACAGCGCCCGCGAGCATCGCGCCCACGAAATACGCCACCAGCATCAGTGCTCCACACAGAAAGCCCATTATGGTTTTGGACGCGACGTACTCACCCCGACGCGCGCGGACGGTAAACAGATTTTTCGCGTATCCGCTTCTGAAATCCTCCGAAACAAAGAGGCACACAAACACCGCAACGCCCATAAAGGCCATATTGATGTTGCACATGGCCATCACGTCCATGCCGCCGCCCATTGCCGCGGCATCAGCATCGGCGGGCTCGCTTGAGGGCAGCGTTCCAATGGATTGCCACACGCTTTCGGGCCCCTCCATAACCGTGATCTCACCCGTTTGCTCGTTGACCGTCTCCTGCCCGTCCATCATCACAAGCATCACCGTCATCACGATGGGCACAAGCAACGCGCAGGCGATCATGATGTAAAACAGGCGTGAGCGAAGCATTCTCCGCGCGTCTACCCGCAGCATGCTTTTGAAGCGACGGGTAAAACCGTTCGGCGCGAACCGTACTGCGTTTTTCATCTTATTTACCCTCCTTCATCAGATCAATATAGTATTCCTCAAGCCCGATCTTCTCACTGCCAAGCTCCGTAACCGTGATCCCGTTTTCATAGAGATACGTCACGATCTCCTCGGGAGTAACCCCCACATCGTACACGCGGATATACTCCGCCTCGTCCTCCTCCACACGGGAATATTTGCAGCCCAGCACCGGCTTTGCTTTGTTCATTTCCTCCGCGCGAAACGCCACGTAGGTACGGCAATCGGCATCCAGCTCCGCGGCCGTCATCTCGCGGATCATTTTTCCGTGGCGGATGATGCCATAGTGCGTTGCCACCTTTTGAAGCTCCCCCAACAGGTGCGATGAGACGATGATGCTGCGCGTGCCATCCTTCACGATATCAAGGAACACCTCGCGCATAATGCGCATACCGTCTGCGTCAAGGCCGTTGAGCGGCTCGTCAAGCACGAGCAGGGTGGGGTCACCGAGAAGCGCCATCGCAATGCCGACGCGCTGCTTCATACCCAAGGAGCAGTTCTTGTATTTGTTGCCCGCCGCGCCCTCCATTCTGACAAGCTTCAGCATACGGATCACCTCTCGCTCGGCGTCGGGGATGCTCAGATTTGCCGCCTCTATCATCATATTATCCCAAACGGTCAGTCCCGAAAAGCACCCGGGGGATTCGATTAAAACTCCCATGCGTGCGCGGACGTCACCGTCTGTGTAGTCGCGGCCGTAGATCGTGATCGAGCCGCCGCTTATGGGGATCAGCCCGCAGATCATTTTTTCAGTAGTGGATTTGCCTGAGCCATTCTCCCCGATAAAGCCGTAGACCGCCCCCATCGGAACGGTCATATTCAAACCGCAAACGGCCTGCTTTTCACCAAAGCTTTTGGAGAGATTTCTTATTTCAACTGCATTCATTTTGCGGCTACCCCCTTTTAATAAACATCGCTCTTATAAAGAACGAGCGTTCCCACAAGATTGTAAATGACTGCCCACGCAACCGAAACATCGATACAAGTCAGTAAAGCACCAAACCCGCTTGAAAGACAAGCGTTCACCGATGCACCGTAAAGGAAAATATTGAGAAAGCCCGTAGGCAATGACAGCGCTTCCACAACGGCTGCAACGCCGATAATCAGTACACCTGTACCAAATACGAAGGACGATACGACAGATATGCCGAAATACTTTCTGAAAATGATGTTAAGGAATGTAAAAAGACTTGCCCATCCAAGCGAGAGAATGATCTTTCCAAAAAGAGAAACGAGCAAAGAGCCAAAATTGACGTTCCACGAAAAGCCTGCAAACAAACCGCCCATCATACCGCCAAACAGATAAGTCACACACATACAGACAATTGCAAAAGCGCAGGTCAAGGTTTTGGAGATCATATAGTCCTGCTTTTTTGCATGCGTGGTGAACAGCTGCTTGACGTAACCCGATTTATAATCGTGACCGATAAAAACAGATACCATAATGCCGCCGAATATGAAGACCATGTTCATATTGGCATAGTCGGCAATATCTCGGATCACATAAAGAGGCTCGTTTGCCGCCATAATCTGCCACACATTCGAATACAGCGGCTCCATTGTCGTTCCGTCGGGTCCCGACATCATCGTGAGACAGGAAACCATAGCAGGAATAATTGCCGCAACGGCGAGAAAAACGTAAAACAGCGGCGTGTGGAACAGGCGGTAAAAGTCCACCCCCAACATCCCTTTGATGCGTTTTGTAAACGTAGGGGATTCAAATTTCAGCTCCCGTGTCATTTACACACCCTCCTTTTGTGACATCAATTCAACGTAGTATTCCTCAAGACCAATCTTGTTCCTTCTGACCTCACTCACGGCCTGCCCGTTTTGTAAAAGGAGCTCCACAATCTCGGCGGTGTTCTCCACGTCGTACACGCGGATATAACCATCCTCCTCCCTGACCGTTGCAAAGTGATCCTTCAAAAGCGCATACGCGCTCTTCATGTCACGGGTTTTGAGAGAAACGAACACCTGCGCGCGCGCGTCCATCTCCTCGGCAGAAAGCTCCATGATCATGCGTCCTTGGCGGATGATACCGTAATGCGTCGCGATCTTTTCCAGCTCCCCAAGGATATGCGAGGAGATCAGCACGGTGCAGCCGTATTTTTGCGTAATGTCCACCAAAATCTCACGCATGATGCGCATACCGTCGGTGTCAAGGCCGTTGATCGGCTCGTCGAGGATCAGGAGCGCAGGGTCGCCAAGCAATGCCATTGCGATACCGATGCGCTGCTTCATACCAAGCGAGCAGCTCTTGAATTTAAGATTAGCGTTGTCCTCCATACGCACGATCTCAAGTACGCGGCGGATCTCTCCGTCGGGGTTTTCAATGCCGAGATTGATGCACTGCATCATCAGGTTTTGATAAACGGATGACCCGGGGAAGCAGCCTGCGTTCTCGATCAGCGCCCCCACACGCACACGTACACCGGGGTCGGTGTAATCCTTGCCGAACAGCTTGATCTCGCCGCCGTCGGGCACAAGATGCCCACAAATGAGCTTTTCGGTGGTGGATTTGCCAGATCCGTTCTCCCCGATAAAGCCGTAGATCGCTCCCACGGGCACAGTCATATTCAAATGATCGACCGCGTACATGCCGCGAAAGCTCTTTGAAAGATTTCTGATTTCAATAGCGTTCATGCCTGTCTCCTATCCTTTTAAAATCAACGACAGCGAGCCGCTTTCGCGCCTCGCCCATCGCTTGTGCTCAATTTTTCTTTGCCGCCGAATAACTGTAAATGAATTCTCCGTTTTTCATATACTCTCTCTTTCCTTTTTACGTGCCTATTATAATCCTTGCTTTTTTGCGTTTTGTTTTTGAAATGTTTGCGAAATGTTAATTGTAAAAAAACAGCCTCGCGCGTGCCGCGCGAGGCTGTTTGAGATGTGATTTAAGCAAATACGAGAAAATACAGCAGCGTGGAGACCACGGCACCAACCACGGCGCCCGCAATGACCTCGGGGGTGGTGTGGCCGACGTGCTCCTTGAACTGCATCTGTCGCAATTCCTCAGTGCCGGCATTCTTTCGCAGGTCGTTGAGGATCTTCGACTGACGCTCGGTTTCAAGCCGTACACCGATCGCGTCACGGCAAACGATGATCGCAAGGATCACAGACACCGCAAACGCAAAGCTGCCAAAGCCCTCCTGCCATGCCGCCATACCCGCCACCGACACGATGGTCGCCGTGTGACCGCTGGGCATGCCGCCGTCGCCAAACATCCGCTTGAACGAGAATTTTTTATGTACGATCAAATAGCTCAAGCCCTTCGTCAGCTGCGAAATGAACCACGAGCACAGCGCCGCGATCACATAAGGGTTCGTCACAAGATCAATAAGCCAATCCATATCTGTCCTTCTCCTGTCTCTTTATGTCGTTTCCCCATCATTATACAGCATAGGTGTTTTTGGCGTGTGTAAAAACTGTAAACAAAGTGTTAAGCATAGGAGCGCGGGCACGTCCGAACCGATCGTACTGCGGCAAAAATTCGGTCAGCTTGATTCCGCGCGCCTTTGCATATTGCGCCGCTCTTGCATCAACCCCTCGCGCGCCCCCCGAAACGATCTCGTCAACGTCTCTTGGCATATATTCTTCGATCATCACGTCCAAATTTCTCGATCCAATCACCGCAATCTTCATAGCCGCCTCTTTTAACTATATTTTGAACATATTATGTGTTCATTATCAACATTATAACACAAAATAGGTGTAAAGTAAACACATAATATATCAAAAGAGAGGTTATTATGGCTACAAAAAGCTTATCAATCAGAATAGACGATGCAATGCTCGACAAGCTGCACGTGGTTGCGGATTATGAAGGACGAAGCGCAAACAGCCAGATTTTGATCCTGATCCGCGATTGCATCGAGCAGTACGAAGCAAAGCACGGCGAAATCAACGTCGGACAGAAGAAATAATTCTGAATCATTTTTTAATCCACCCGCATAGCGGGTGGTATTTCATTTTTGGGCATAACCCTACCCGTTATCGGTTGCGCACAAGTGCACCGCATTTGAACCAGATCACCGCCACGGCCGCGCGGGACGTCGAGGGCGCCGTCCCGCAAAATTTATGCCGCACAAAACGGCTACAAGGTAAGGGCGAAAAAGGCGGCTAAAACCATTGAAGCTTTCACCACGTAGGCACGAAAAAAGGAACCGCTTTGAAAGCGATTCCCGATGAGGGCAGGCTTTGCCCCTTTTAGTAAAAGTTTTTTGGGAGAGGGGTGTGGGGGTTAGGGGGGAAGAATGCCGTACGGCATTCTTCAGAAACCGCTTGCGGTTTTGACTTCATTTCAAAAAGCCCTCTCCCCATAAAGCACTCCCACCCGATTCTTATTCCTCAGGCAGCTCGGATTCGTCGATGATGAAATCCTTGATTTTGAGGTAGATTTCGGTTTCGGATTCGCAATAGATCTGATCCCACTCGAAGGTATACATCGCACCCAGGAGCGACTTACCGTTTACGGTAAAGTTATCACCGTCGGTCAGGATGATCTTGCCCGGCACCTTTGTTGCCATGCCGACAAAGCGGTTGATGTCTGCCATTGTGTCCAATCTGATACGATATCTCATAATTTGATCCTTCCTTTTTATTTTATTGGGGCATCAGTCGCCCCCCGCTTTCTTTCTGCGTCCCGAAAAGAGCTTTCTCAACAGAGGTGCCAAAAACGGCGGTGCTTTCCAAACGAGCATTTTCACGGCTGCCCCCTCCTTTGAATGAAATTCATTCAAAGTATATGCGGCACGCGCGCCGATTGTTCTCCTTTTTCGGTTTTTTAACGGGTATTTTTTGCCGTCAGGCCTTTTGGTTGACCGTTTCCGCCTTCAACACCTTCATCGCGGCGCGGAGCACGACCTTGTCGTTTTCATGCGTCAGGGATGCCTCGACCTGATCCAGGGGAACCCATTCCACCTGTGCGATCTCACCCTCGCGGGCGCGGATCTCCTTTTGCGCGGTGTGCGTCAGGAAATAAACGACCTCCTTGCTCACACCCGGCATAGGGCTGTAATGTACGGTCTCACGGAATTTGCTGTCGATACGGATCTGCACCGCCGTTTCCTCGTACACCTCGCGGATCGCGGTCATGTACTCGGTCTCACCGGGCTCCATATGTCCCTTTGGGAAAGAACGGTGCCCGCCAAGCTTGTGTCGAATCATCAGAATATACAGTTTTCCGTCGCTGTCATCCCGACGCACCACAAGGGCACCGCAGGATTTTTCATAATGCATGGCTCGAGCCTGTCCTTTCTTTTTATTTGGTCTGTGGGGGAAGGGAAAATCTTCTTGAAAGAAGGTTTTCCCTTCCCCCACACCCCCAACCCTTTTCAAGAACTTCCCGAAAAGAAGAGGGTATTTGTTTTTTGATTATTCGGGCTGGATCTGCTCCATGATGAAGGCCTCGAGAATATCTCCGACCTTGATATCATTGAACTTTTCAAGACCCACGCCGCACTCGTAGCCCGAAGCCACTTCCTTTGCGTCGTCCTTGAAACGCTTGAGCGAGGAAATCTTATCCTCGAAGATCACAACACCGTCGCGCAGGACGCGGATCTGCGACTGACGAGTCACCTTACCGTCCTGAATATAACATCCCGCAATGGTTCCGACGTTGGGAACGTGAATGGTCTGGCGAACCTCCGCATGACCCAAGAGGTTCTCGCGGAACTTGGGCGCGAGCATACCCTTCATAGCCGCCTCGATCTCCTCAAGGCACTCGTAAATGACGCGATAGGTGCGCACGTCAACGTTCTGACGCTCTGCGGAGTCGAGCGCGCTCTTATCGGGACGGACGTTGAAGCCGACGATGATCGCATTGGATGCCGCCGCAAAGGTAACGTCGCCCTCGGTGATACCGCCCGCTGCCGCGTGGATCACGCGAACCTTGACCTCCTCGTTGGAGAGCTTGAGGAGAGATGCCTTGACCGCCTCGACCGAGCCGTCCACGTCTGCCTTGACGATGATGTTCAGATCCTTAACACCGTCCGAGATCTGTGCGAACAGGTCGTTGAGGTTTGCTCTTGCGTTTGCCTTGAACACGTCCTCCTTGGCCTTGTCGCGACGCTGATCTGCCAGCGTTCTTGCCATTCTTTCGTCCTCGACCACCTGGAACTCATCGCCTGCCGAGGGAACCTCGGAAAGACCCGTGATCTCAACGGGAACAGAGGGTGTTGCCGCCTTGACGGGCTTACCGTTGTGGTCGGTCATCGAGCGAACGTGACCGACGGCGGTTCCTGCGATGATGATATCGCCGTTATGCAGTGTACCGTTCTGCACCAGCACCGTTGCCACGGAGCCGCGTCCGCGATCCAGCTTTGCCTCGATGACGATACCCTTTGCGCGTCTGTCGGGGTTTGCCTTGAGCTCCTTGACGTCTACCACGAGCAGAACGCTCTGCAGAAGATCGTCGATGCCCTGACGCGTCAGAGCGGATACGGGCACGCAGATCGCGTCTCCGCCCCACTCCTCGGGAACCAGACCGTACTTGGTCAGCTCCTGCTTGATGTTATCGGGGTTCGCGGTGGGTTTATCCATTTTATTGATTGCAACGACAATGTCGATGCCCGCTGCCTTTGCGTGGTTGATCGCCTCGACCGTCTGGGGCATGACGCCGTCGTCTGCCGCCACAACGAGAATGGCGATATCGGTTGCCATCGCGCCGCGCGCACGCATGGCGGTGAACGCCGCGTGTCCGGGGGTGTCGAGGAAGGTGATGTCACGGCCGTTGATCTTGACGCGGTACGCGCCGATGTGCTGGGTAATACCGCCCGCCTCTCCTGCGGTGACGTTTGCGTTCCGAATGGCATCCAGGATCGAGGTCTTACCGTGGTCAACGTGACCCATGACGCACACGACGGGCGCGCGCTCCACGAGCTGCTCCTCGGTGTCCACTGCGTCGTCAAACAGCTTTTCCTCGATGCTCACAACCACCTCGGGGGTTGCCGCAATGCCGAACTCGTCGGCTACAAGCGCCGCGGTGTCAAAGTCGATGACCTGATTGATGGTTGCCATCATGCCCATGAGCATCAGCTTCTTAACGACCTCACCTGCGGTGACGTGAAGCTTGGATGCGAGCTGACCGACAACGATCTCCTCGGGGAGCTCGACCGACGTGGGCTTATAGGATACGGGCTGCTGAACGGGCGTACTGCCTCTCTTGTCCTTACCCTTTCCCTTGCCGCCCTTGGCGTTCTTGCCGCCAAAGCCGCCGGGCTGTCCGTTATTCTGCTTTTTCAGCCTCTGGTTGCCGCCCGCGAGATTGCTGTCGCGATCGGAAACGAAGCTGTCCAGACGCTCATCGTATTTGGAAAGGTCGACCGTAGAGCCGTGCGTGTCGATGACGCGGGGGCCCTTGCGGGTACCGTCGGGATTGACGTTTGTGGATGCGCCGCGCACGATGGGCTGTGCCTTGAAGGTATCCTTCGGTGCGCTGGGAACAAATTCGCCCTTATCGTGGTCAAATCTTCCGTTTTTATTTTGACGGTCATTCTTACCGCCAAAGCGATCGTTCTTGGGAGCGCCGCCAAACGCGGGCTTCTGATCGCGGGGCGCAAAGGGTGCGTCGGGCCTGCGCGCGCCGGGAGCCGCAAAGCGATCGTTCGCGGGACGTGCACCTGCGGGTGCGCCCGTGGGACGCTGTGCCGCGGGCGACGCGGGACGCGACGCTTGCATTCCGTAATTGCTGGGAAGCCCGTTCTGCTGCGGACGGAAGGGATTTCCCGTGTAGGGCTGACGTGCCGCGGGGCGCGCTGCGGGGGTCTGCTCGCTCTTGGGAGCGGCTGCCGCACGGGGCGCTTCCTTGACAGGTGCCTTTTCTGCCTTCTTTTCGGGAGCAGGAGCGCTCTGCGGGCGTTCTGCGGGTGCCTTTGCGGGCGTTTTTTCGGGGGCGGGAGCCGCTGCGGTCGCGTCTGATGCGGGCTTTTCCGCTACGGGTGCCGCCTCGGGCGCGGGCGCCTCCTCCTTGACCGCCTTGGGGGCCTTTTTCACCTTGGAGGGAATATAGGTCACGCCGTCCAGATAGCTTCCGATATCGGTGATCTGATTGGCAGACGTGAGCTGATCAAACAGAATATCAAACTCTGCGGGCTCCAATGCCTTTTGCGTCGTTTTTGCCTCAATTCCGTTTTGGGCAAGAAGCTCTACCAGATCCTTGCTTTTCAGTCCCAGATCCTTTGCGAGCTTTGTGATTTTGAATTGTTGATTCATAGTAGATGCCATAGTTCCTCCTGGTGCTCCGAGGGGCCGCAGACCCCGCGGAGGTCATTCATATTTCGGCTTGGGGACCGCAGATCCCCTCACCGTGTATTTCTTATTGTTCGGGCAGATTTTTTTGCACGAGCACCGCCATCTGCTCATCCGTCACGGCAACGGCCGCTATGTGACCCGTTTTTCCGATCGCGTGCGCAAGCTCCGTACCCGAGAGCGGCACGGTGACAAGGCGTACGCCGTAAAACGCGCATTTGTCCGCAAGCTTTTTGGCGGAATTTTTCGCGTTGTCCGCAGCGCAAACCACGATCACGGGCTTTTTGGGGCTACCGAGAGCATCACAGATCATCGGCACACCGCACGTCAAGCGTCTTGCCTTGGCGCACAGCCCCAGCGCAAACGTAAGGGCTCTTGGCTCCCACGCGCGCGCGTCATCACTGCTCATTTGCAAGCTCCTCCTCCATCGCGTCGTAAACGCTTTCGGGGATCTCACACTCCAAGACCTTGTCGATCCTGTGGCTCTTTCTCGCCTTTTTGAGGCATTTTGCGTCACGGCACAAATATGCGCCGCGGCCCGATTTTTTACCTACAAAATCCAAAGAGATCTCTCCCTCGGGGCTTCTGAGCACGCGGATCAATTCCGCCTTGGGCTTATGTTCATTGCATCCCATGCATTGACGCATCGGGATCTTTTTTACCTTTTTTTCCATTGGGATTATTCAGCGTCCGACTTGATGTCGATCTTGAATCCGGTCAGTCTTGCCGCCAAACGCGCGTTCTGACCCTCCTTACCGATCGCCAAGGAGAGCTGGTCGGGAGCGACCTGCACACGGCAGCTTCTCTCACCCGTCATGGTCACGGCAATGACCTCAGCGGGAGCGAGCGCAGACGCGATATATTCCTCGGGCTTTTCGCTGTAGCGGACGATGTCCACCTTCTCACCGCGCAATTCGTCCAGGATCCCCGCGATACGAACACCGCGGTTACCGATGCATGCGCCTACCGGCTCTACGTCCTCGTCACGCGACCAGACCGAGATCTTGGTTCTCGAGCCCGCCTCGCGCGCAACTCCCTTGACCATGACGATGCCGTCTGCGATCTCGGGAATTTCAAGCTCAAACATACGGCGCACAAGTCCTGCGTGCGCACGCGACAGCGTGACAACGGGGCCGCGAGACTCCTTGTTGACCTCCATAACGAACACCTTGATCTTGTCGCCTACCATAAAGCTCTCACCGGGGATCTGCTCGCTGCGCAGAAGCACCGCGCGGCTGGTGTCGGTTTCAAGCAGCACGTTGCCCGTCTCGCGGTCGACCTTGCTGACCGTTGCGGTGATGATCTCCTCGTGCTTGGTCTCGTACGCCTCCTGCATCACGTGGCGCTCGCCCTCGCGAATGCCCTGCACGATGACCGAGCGTGCGGCTGCCGCGCTCAGGCGGCGGAAATTCTTGGTCTTGACCTCGGTTTCAACCACCGAGCCGACCACGTATTTCTTTGCAATGCGCTTTGCGTCAGCAAGCGAGATCTGCGTTTCGGGGTTCTCAACCTCCTCCACGACCTCCTTCTGCTGATAAAGCTTGACGTCCTTCTTGTTGGGATCGATGAGAACGCGCACGTTGGTGTTGTTGCCGAATTCCTTTTTGTATGCGGAAACGAGTGCTGCCTCGATCTTTTCGATCATGTATGCGGCGGGAATGCCTCTTTCCTTTTCCAGCAGCTCAAGCGCGGTAAAAAACTCTGTGTTCATTTTGTGTAATCCTTTCTTATCTTTCCCTATTAGTTGTCAAATTCGTATCTGGTTTTCAGCGACGCGATTGCCGCGCGGGGGAACACACGGGGCTCCTGTGCCGCGGGGTCGCACAAGACCCGCACGTTGCCCTCGTCATCCGTACCCACAAGCACGCCAAGGTAGCTCTTGGCACCGTCGATGGGAGCGTACAGACGAACCTCCACGTCCCAGCCCTCGCAGGCGTTGATCTGCCAGTCCTCCTTCAGCTCTCTCTCGATTCCGGGAGAGGAAACCTCCAGATGATATGCGTCCTCGATGGGGTCTGCCTCGTCAAGCAGCGGGTCGATCGCACGGTGCATCCGCTCGCAATCCTCGATCGTGATGCCCTCCTCGTTGTCGATCGTAATGCGCAGATACATGTCCGCGCCCACCTTGACGTATTCCACATCCCAAAGGACGTATCCAAGCTCCTCGGCCAGCGACTCCGCAATCTTGCGTACCGCGCCTACGACGCCTCCGTTGTTCTTTTTCATAGCTTTTTCCTCATTTTTAAATTTCCAAAAAGAAGAGCGGGTCTTCACCGAAAGCCCACTCACACTCTAATCTATACTCTACTATATCATAGTATACCACACTTTTTTCTCCTTTGCAACCCCTTTTGTGAAAAAAATATTCATTTTGTAAATTTTTTGTGGGGGGATATGTGGGGAGAGGGAGACTTACGAGGGTATCGCCCATTTGTGGGCTGGTCAAAAGTGCTTGACAAAACGTCTGTAGCATGCTATAATGAAGATGAGGATTGTTCTACTACCGAAAACGCCAATGGCATTCGCACAAGCGAATATGCCAAAAAGGATTACGATGCCTATTTCTACGAGAAGAATTTCTTCGGTGACGTTACGGCAATTTACAACGAAAGCGGCTCTTGTGTCGCGCGCTACGCTTACAACGCATGGGGAGAACACACCATCACGTATAATAGCAACGGAATTGCCGAGATGAATCCCATTCGCTACCGTGGCTACTACTACGACACACACACGGGGCTGTACTACTTGCAGAGTAGGTATTATAATCCCGCTTGGGGAAGATTCATCAGCGCGGATGATCCGAGCGTGTTAGCACTTTCTCCCGATGCACTCACCGATAAAAACCTTTACATCTATTGCGACAATAATCCTGTTATGCGCGTGGATGAAGAAGGTGACGCATGGCATATCTTGGCTGGTGCAGTATTGGGAGTGGTCGGTCGCTATGTGTGTGATGTTGTGGAAAATGTTATGGATGGGAAATCGGGATTGGATATACTTAAACCCCATTCCTCTTTGGTTGATTACATCGCAGCAGGAGCAAGTGGTGCATTGGCAGCAAGCGGTGTTGGACTCGTTGGACAGATTGCCGGAAATGCTGCGATCTCGTTAGTTCAAGAAACAACGAATCAATTATTCGATAACAATCCCGGGGTAAATCTTGATGCTATTGCACTCAATACGGTAGGCGGTGCTATTTGTGGTTTTATTGGTGGTTCCGGAGCGAGTGTAGGCAATTCCAAAACCGCTATGACGTTAGGTAAACAATTAACCAAGAGGTGCTTTGGAAGAGGTGAATGGGCCAAGGGCATTGCCTATTATTCTAAAAACATGATGAATGGTGCTGGCAAATCTATATATCGTGAATTAGCCAAAGGTGTTGCAAAATCTTCTATTTGGAATTTTGCATACGGACAGTTGTTAACGGTGGTGGGATAATGATTGGATATGCACTCTTATTATGCGTTGAAAACGCAGTGAGCTACTGGTTTATACGCAATATGATATATACGATTGTTTGGTGCGATCAAAAGCGTCGGCATTGTAGTATTCGAGCATTTCGTAAAAGGTTTTCAAAATGGCAATTGATACGCATGAGATGCCTTGAGCAGTATACAAATGCACACCGAAAAAACTTTCGTTTTTGGATTAAAATAAAGGATTGCTTTGTAATATTCGAGGCCTGTGCGTTCGTATTGCTTGTAATGATTAACTTTCTACCCACCCCACATCCCTTGAACTATATACCCAAAATTATAGTGACGCAATCTACTCTCATTACTGTTATAATGGTGTTTCAAACCGATATAAATCGTAACACAAAATACGATCGCATACGGTTAAACCGCATCCATAAGTAACCCCTAAAGGCAAAATTTCAGCCCCACCTCAAACGAGGTGGGGCTGCACCCCAAAACTGACACTCATCGACTATGATTTCGCTTACGTTTCCCCGTCGGGGCTTACGTCCGATTCGTACGCGTGGTATACGTTCGCGTATAACTCCGAGGATCAGTTGACCCGCTTCGGCACACAGTTTGGAACGCTGCTCGGCACCGTCGACATCGTGCAAAATAACGTCGGTCGTCTTGACGAAAAGACCTACACGTACGAAGAAAACGGCGTACCGGTCTTTTACAACAAGGTCACGTACGAATATACGTCGTCCAACGTACAAATTAACACCATGACCGTCGTGCGCGGCACGTCGGCCACGAACGCGGGAAATCCCATCGAATACCGCTTCGAGTACGACGACAATGGCAATATTACCGCCATTTACGACGTAAACGACGATGTATATCCGTTATACCTGTATGAGTACGACGACCTTGGCCAGCTTGTGTACGAAGAAGGCGAAATGGGGTTCTTTACATACACCTACGACGCCGCAGGAAACATGACCACCAACCATCATGGAACATTTGAGTACACGGGTGACCAACTGAATTTGCACGTCGAAAGCAACTCATTCTTTTCGTATGATTCCCTTGGGAACTTGACCAACTACGGCGACTTCTATTGCAACGAGTACGTGTGGCAAGGCCGAGAGCTTGTCGGGAGCTATGATGCTGATTACTACGACTACATAGTGTCAAATAGCGAGATTGTTATCTCCAACGAAGCAACGTACACGTACAATGCCAACGGCATCCGCACAAGCAAAACGGTTAACGGTATCAAGCACGAATATATCCTTGACGGTGCGCAGATTGTGGCCGAAAAATGGGTGGAAAACAACGTCGAATACATGATGGTATTCCTCTATGATGACGTTGGTTCCCCCA
>JAZRFD010000037.1:0-9010 GCA_045661185.1 Eubacteriales bacterium
TTATTCGATATTCCATACACGGCGATAAGGTCGTAGAAGGCTCACAGCCGTGGGGGGATATTGTTTATAATCTTGATTTCTAAAGAAAGAAGAATATAAAATGGCATTGGAATGGGTATGGTGTCCTTACTGCCACAAGGGTGAAGGTTGCTCAAACAACGGCGGAACATTTACGTGTCCGACCACGGGAAAAACCTTTACATCTGCACAGAGCAATAATGATATCAGAAAGTAAAGGAAGAAGCGCGGCAAGCCGCGCTTCTTTTTTCGTTTTTTTCCCTCTCCCCCTTGTTATTTGCCCAAAAATGCTGTATAATAAAGATAATCTTATTTTACGGAGGAACGAACATGAGCAAAAGCGTACAGGATATTTTGAAGCTGATCCGTGAAAACGGCATTCAAATGGTGGATTTTAAGATGGTTGACATCAACGGTCAGTACCGCCACGTAACGATCCCCGCGCAGAATTTTTCCGAGGATACCATGAAAAGCGGCATCGGCTTTGATGCCTCTAACTACGGCTATGCCGTTGTCGAAAAGAGCGACATGGTCTTTATTCCCGACCCCGACACCGCGGTGATCGACCCCTTCTGCTCGATCCCCACGCTCTCCATGACGGGTAACGCGATGATCATCGACTCGCCCGAAAACCGTCCTCTCCCCCAGTACCCCCGCAACATCGTGCGCGCGGCCGTGGAGTCCATGAAAAAGAGCGGCGTTGCCGACACGATGCTGATCCTGCCCGAGTTCGAGTTTTATCTGTTCGATCAGGTGGGCTGGCAGGTTTCGGGTCGCGAGATCAGCGCGTCGGTCGACGCAAAGCAGTCCTATTGGAACAGTGCCAGCGAGGGCCTTGGCGTGGTCGTTCCCAAGCAAAAAAACTACCACATCGCAAAGCCGTTCGATATCTCCTACGAGTGCCGCAGCGAAATGTGCCTGCACATGAAGGATGCGGGCATTGAGATCAACTATCACCACCCCGAGGTGGCGGCATCCGGCCAGTTTGAGATCGAGCCGCAGCTTGGCGAGATCGTGCACATGGCGGACGCGACCATGATGATCAAATATATCATCCACAACACCGCCCTCAAGTACGGCAAGACCGCAACCTTTATGCCCAAGCCCATCTACGGCGAGGCAGGCAGCGGTATGCACGTGCATATGCTCCTGATGAAGGACGGCAAGCCCGTATTCTCCGATGACAACGGGTACGCGCACCTGAGCGAGACCGCGCACTATTTTATGGGCGGACTGCTCAAGCACATCGCATCTCTGTGCGCCCTGACCAACCCCAGCACCAACTCCTTCAAGCGCCTCGTGCCCGGGTTTGAAGCACCCGTGACCGTTGGCTACGCGACCTCTAACCGCTCGGCGGTCATTCGTATCCCCGCATACGCAAAATCGCCCGACAAGCGCCGCTTTGAGCTCCGCAACCCCGACGCGACCTGCAACCCCTATTTCTGCTACGCGGCGATCCTGATGGCAGGTCTTGACGGCGTAAAGAACAAGATCGACCCCCACGCAAACGGCTGGGGTCCCTACGACGTCAACCTTTATCACCTGCCCGAGGAAGAAAAGGCGAAGCTCCAGGGGCTTCCCGTCTCGCTTGACGAGGCCCTTAACGCGCTGGAAGCGGATCACGACTACCTCACCGCCGACGGCGTCTTCCCCGAGGAGCTGATCAAAAGCTTTATCAAGTCCAAGCGCGAGGAATGCCGCGAAATGGCAAAGATCCCCACGCCCGCAGAGTTTGAAAAGTATTATAATCTGTGATTTGTGGGGGCGCGTTCGAGGGAAAATTTTTGAAAAAGTTTTCCCTCGAGCTCCCTTTCAAAACTTTCACCTACAGGAGTATAAATTTCCCAATCGAGGGTGCACAACATTGTGTACCCTCTTTTGGTTGTGCGTGGTAAAAGTTGCCGCCTTGTTCGCGCTTGCTTTTGGGCCGCTCCTTGGCGCGGAATTGGAGAACAGTACGAGTTTTTTTGCGGCATGGGGCGTTTTTTCCGTGCAAAACCGAGAAAATTGACCGATGGCATTGACAAACGGGGGAAAAATGTTATATAATATTCAAATAGTACAAGCAATAACCCTTGGTTTGGAAAGGATCAAAACATGGACAAACGAATTTCCGAAATTTTCGGCTCGATGGTCTTTAACGATGACGTCATGCGCGAGCGCCTCCCCCGCGAGGTCTACAAGTCGCTGACCAAGACCATGGCAACGGGCAGAACGATCGACCCCTCGATCGCAGACGTGGTCGCAAACGCGATGAAGGACTGGGCGGTAGAAAAGGGCGCGACCCACTACACGCACTGGTTCCAGCCCCTGACGGGCGTCACCGCCGAAAAGCACGACGCGTTCATTTCCCCCGCGGGGCCCTGCAAGGTTGTTATGGAATTTTCGGGCAAGGAGCTCATCCGCGGTGAGTCGGACGCCTCCTCCTTCCCCACGGGCGGCCTGCGCGCAACCTTTGAGGCGCGCGGATATACTGCGTGGGATCCCGCATCCTACGCCTTTGTCAAGGACGGCACGCTCTATATCCCCACCGCCTTCTGCTCCTACACGGGCGAGGCGCTGGATAGCAAAACGCCGCTCTTGCGCTCGATGGACGCGCTCAACACGCAGGCGCTTCGCATTTTGCGTCTGTTTGGCGACGCGCAGACCAAGCGCGTGGACATTACCGTTGGTGCGGAGCAGGAATATTTTATCGTTGACAAAAAGATGTACGACCGCCGCAAGGATCTGGTCTATGCGGGACGCACGCTCTTTGGTTCTCCCGCTCCCAAGGGACAGGAGCTGGAGGATCACTACTTCGGGCCCCTTAAAACCCGCATTGCCGCGTTTATGGCGGATCTGGACGAGGCGCTTTGGAGAATGGGCGTCAACGCCAAGACCAAGCACAACGAGGCAGCCCCCGCGCAGCACGAGCTGGCTCCGATCTACGCCACGGCAAACATTGCGGTCGACCAGAATCTGTTGACGATGGAGTACATGAAGAAGATCGCCGAAAAGCACGGCTTGGTCTGTCTCCTTCACGAAAAGCCCTACGCGGGTGTGAACGGCAGCGGCAAGCACAACAACTGGTCGCTGACGGCAAACGGCAAAAATCTGCTCGACCCCGGCAAGACCCCTGAGGAAAATCTGCAATTTCTCCTGATCCTCGCCGCGATCATCAAGGCGGTAGACGATTATCAGGCTCTGATGCGCATCTCGGTGGCCTACGCGGGCAACGATCACCGCTTGGGCGCGGGCGAGGCGCCCCCTGCGATCGTTTCGATCTTCGTGGGTGAGGACCTCGAAACGCTGATCGACTCTATTGTCGACGGCACCGCCTATCGCGGAGCGAAAAAGGCGATGATGGATCTGGGTATTCCGTCCGTCCCCGTCTTCCGCAAGGACACCACCGACCGCAACCGTACCTCTCCCTTTGCTTTCACGGGCAACAAATTCGAGTTCCGCATGCTGGGCGCGTCCCAGAACATTGCGTTCTCCAACACCGTGCTCAACACCGCCGTGGCGGAATCCTTCCGTCAGTTTGCGGATCTGTTGGAGGATACCGAGGACTCCGAGGACTTTGAAAAGGCGCTTGCAAGGCTGATCAAGGACACCTTTACCGCGCACCGTCGCATCATTTTTGACGGTAACGGCTACTCTGCGGAGTGGGAGACTGAGGCAGCGCGCCGCGGGCTTCTCAATCTGCGCACCTCCGTTGACGCTTACAAGACCTTTATGGACCCCAAAAACGTCAAGCTCTTTTCCTCCATGGGCGTGATGAGCGAGACCGAAATGCGCTCGCGCGAGGAGATCTATTTTGAAAACTATTCCAAAATCGTCAACATTGAGGCTCTGACGATGATCGTCATGTCTCTGCGCAACTACCTCCCCGCCGTGGAAGCGTACATCGCGCAGATCGCGGACGCCGCCGCCAAAAAGCGCGCCGTTTGCGAGGACGTTTCCTGCGCGGTGGAAAAGGATCTGATCCGCCGTCTCTCTGAGCTTGTCGGAAAGGCCTACAGCGCCACCGAGCGTCTCAAGGCTGAGGAATCCGCCGCTGCGTCCATTGCCGACGCACGCGCGCGCGCCGAATACTACTGCTATCGCGTCCTGCCCTTGATGCAGGAGCTCCGCGAGGCTGTTGACGGCATGGAGGTGCTCACCGCCTCCGATCTGTGGCCCGTGCCCACGTATGGGGATCTGATGTTCCGCGTTTAAGTCTACACGCTCGCAAAGACACGTGTGACGGGTGGTTATGATTGTAGCCTTTTTTGTTCGCACAAGCACCGTTGTCCCCGCTTGCGCCGCACGATAATCACGTTTTTGCACATTTTATCACTTTATCATTGTAAAACGCTAAAAAATCTATTGCCTTTTGCATATTTGTATGCTATAATAAGTGTATATTCTTTTCGAAAGAGAGGTTTTCACTTTGAACTGGGAAATTTTTGTTCTCGTCCTTTATTTTGTCGCCATGATCGGAATCGGCGTTATGTTCTTCCTGCGCTCCAAGAGTAAGACCGATAAGGATTACTTCCTCGGCGGCAGAAGCATGGGCCCGTGGGTCACCGCGATGAGTGCGCAGGCCTCCGATATGAGCGCGTGGCTACTCATGGGGCTTCCGGGCAGCATCCTGGCGTTTGGTCTGGGTCAGGCTTGGATCGGCATTGGTCTTGCCATCGGTACCGCGCTGAACTGGATCCTTGTCGCGCGCCGTCTGCGTCGTTTTTCGCAGGCTGCAAACGACTCAATCACGCTCCCGCAGTATCTTTCCAACCGCTTTGCCACCAAGAGTCGCGCGCTTCAGGTCACCTGTGCGGCAGTCTTTCTCGTCTGCTTCACGCTCTACGTAGCGTCGGCATTTGTGGCGGGCGCAGACGTATTTACGTCCATGTTCGACATCAAGCGTGATATCGCGATGCTGATCTTCGCGGCAATTCTGATCGTTTACACCTTCCTCGGTGGCTACAAGGCGGTCTGCTGGACCGACTTTTTCCAAGGGCTTCTGATGCTCGTAGCGGTTCTCGCTGTTCCGATCATCATTGTCATCACCAAGGATCTTGACACCGCCGCGCTTGGCGCGAAGATCGTCTCCGAAAGCGGCACGGAGTATTCCTTTACCGCCAATCTCTTTACGGCTCCCCCCGCCGAGATCGCAAGCGGCCTTGCGTGGGGTCTTGGTTACTTTGGTATACCTCACATTCTCGTTCGCTTCATGGCGATCGAAAAGCCCTCGATGGTTAAAAAATCCGCCATCGTTGCAATCACCTGGGTCGTGCTCGCCCTGACTGCCGTGATCTTTATCGCAGTCTTTGGCAGAATGCTGATCGGCGAGGAGCTGCTTCTGGCCGACCGTCAGAGCATGGTATTCGTGGAGCTTTCGAGAAAGCTCTTCCCGCCCGCGATTGCAGGACTTCTGCTGGCCGCCATCATTGCGGCCTCCATGTCCACCGCGGACAGCCAGCTGTTGGTTGCCTCCTCCTCCTTTACCGCTGACATCTACAAGCCTCTGATCCGCAAAAAGGCGTCCGACAAGGAAACCCTGTGGGTGGGTCGCGCGGTCGTTCTGGTCATTTCCGTGATCGCGTATTTCATCGCTTCCAGCAAGAGCGAGGGCGCGCAGGCGATCATGAATCTTGTTGAAAACGCGTGGGCAGGCTTTGGCTCCGCCTTCGGCTCCGTCGTCATTCTCTCGCTGTTCTGGCGTCGCTTTACCTACAAGGGCGCTTTAGCAGGCGTTATCGCAGGCGCTCTGGTTGACGTGCTTTGGTTCGTGTTCCTTGCCGCTCCTACGGGTATCTACGAGCTGATCCCCGGCTTTGCCGCAAGCATGATCGCCGCCGTTGTTGTCACCTTGATCGACAAAAAGCCCTCCGCTGAGGTCACCGCTATCTTTGACGCGGCTACCGCTAAGGGTGAGGAATAATGGCTTGAGCTTGTGGGGATATATGGGGGAGCTTTTTCCAAAAAGTTCCCTCCGAACCCCTCTTTCAGAAACTTTCACCTGCATGGATATAGATTTCCCAAGCGAGGGTGCACCACATCGTGCGCCCTCTTTTGTTTTACGCGGTGAAAGTTTCGTGGTGCAGTACAGACTCTACCGTCTATGTGTCATCCTGAGCGGAGTGCGAAGCACGGAGTCGAAGTTTTGCGAAATGAGGAACGAATGGAGCAAAACTTCGACGTCGGCGCTCCGCGCCTTTGCTCAGGATGACACACGGACGGAATGTTTGGCATAATCAAACAGGCGGGCGTGCATTGCACGCCCCTACCTTGTAGCCGTTTTGTTTGCACAAATTTCGCGGGACAGGGCGCTGTCCCCTACAAGATTGCTTTTCGAGGGGCGGTTTACAAGAATGTGGGGAGAAGGCCTTCAAATGCCCTCTCCCCACAAAACGCATCCCTACCGCTCTTACTTTGCGTAATCGACGGTGCGGGTTTCGCGAATGAGATTGATCTTGATCTGACCGGGGTACTTTGCTTCTTCCTCGATCTTCTTTGCCATATCGCGAGCGATGATCTTCATGCCGGCGTCGTTGACGACCTCGGGCTTGACCATAACGCGGATCTCGCGACCTGCCTGGATCGCGTACGCCTTATCCACGCCGTTGAAGCTGAGCGCGATTTCCTCAAGCTTTTGCAGACGCTTGATGTAGTTTTCCATGTCCTCGCGACGTGCGCCGGGGCGTGCCGCGGAGATCGCATCCGCCGCCTGCACAAGGATTGCTACAATGGTCTTGGGCTCCACGTCGTTGTGGTGCGCCTCGACCGCATGGATAACGTCGTTGTTTTCCTTATACTTCTTGAGTACGTTTACGCCAAGCTCGACGTGCGTACCCTCCATATCCTGCGGGAATGCCTTTCCGATATCATGCAACAGACCCGCGCGGCGCGCGACCGATCCGTCTACGCCAAGCTCGTCTGCCATGATGCCTGCCAGCCACGCCACCTCAATGGAGTGCTGCAGGACGTTCTGTCCGTAGCTGGTACGGTAACGCAAGCGTCCCAGAAGCTTGATAAGCTCAGGATGGATGCCGTGCACGTTGACCTCGTAGGTCGCGCGCTCGCCCGCCTGCTTGATCACCGCATCAACCTCCTTGCGCGACTTCTCCACCATTTCCTCAATACGAGCGGGGTGGATACGTCCGTCGGAGATCAGCTTTTCAAGCGCCAGTCTTGCCACCTCGCGGCGAACGGGGTCAAAGCCCGATACCGTGATGGTTTCGGGCGTGTCGTCGATGATCAGCTCAACACCCGTGAGCGTTTCCAGCTTCTGAATGTTACGCCCCTCGCGTCCGATGATGCGTCCCTTCATATCCTCGCTGGGCAGTGCCACAGCGGAGATGGTTGCCTCGGTCACGTGGTCAGCCGCGCATCTCTGGATCGCCAAAGAGAGCAGATTGCGTGCCTTGGTTTCGGCCTCCTCCTTGTACTGTGCCTCAAGCTCGTCAAGCATCTGTGCCATCTCGTGCTTGGTTTCAGACTCAACGCGCGACAAAAGCTCGTTCTTTGCCTGCTCTGCGGTGTACCCCGAGATCTCCTCAAGGCGACGCAGGTGCTGCCCCAGTACCTCCTGGATCTGCGCACGAACGACGTCGTTTTCCTTCAGCTTTTCGTCCAGCTGCTCGCTCTTGCGCTCCATGTTTTCGGTCTTCTTATCGAGATTTTCTTCTTTTTGGTTCAATCTGCGCTCCTGACGGGACACCTCACTGCGGCGTTCCTTCAGCTCGCGCTCGGTCTCATTCCGCAGACGCAAAACCTCTTCCTTGCCCTCCAGAAGGATCTCCTTCTTTCTGGCCTCCGCTCCCTTGGAAGCGTCCTCAAGGATTCGCTTTGCTTCCGTTTCAGCAGAGCCGATCTTCTTTTCGGCAATTCCGCGGCGGATGATAAAGCCTACCAAAGCACCAATTGCCAAAGCGGCAATGGAAACCACGATCATAATCCATAATTCAACCATACTTACACCTCCCTTAATTTTTTTGTTGTTTTTTGTATTGGTCTTGTACGAAAAAGCACAAAATGTGCGAGTATATCATACATATTTTATTATACACGATTTGGGAGCGATTGTCAAGACCCCATTTTGCTTTTTCCTTGCCGCGACAAGCATTTTTTTACATGCGCGCGTGTATTTGGAGCCAAAAACCTACAACGCAAGAAAAAAAGCACGTATTCGCGCGACACGTGCCTTTTTGTTTACAATTTTATAAAGTTGATCAAACAGCATTTTTTTGAAAGCAAAAATGCTGTGCGCGCAAACGCACGCGCGTGCCACGAGAGGACGGCGTCACAAAAGAAATACTCCGTGCAGACTCGCAAAGCCCCGCCAAAAGCTCGGCGCCATCGCGGTCAAGCTCCATATCCGCGGCAGAGATCACGACGGAAACGGTATCGCTCTTTTCGTCCAAAGAAATGTCGATAGCCCCCGATTTTTTCTCCGCGAGCAGCATGCCAAGCATTAAAAAGGAACGGACGTTTTGCCACCGCGTGTAATCAAAATCAAAAAAATAGTCCTGCTTTTGTAGTGCTGTGATTTCTTCAACAGCACTCAACAGTCGGCTCTCCCGTTCCTGCGACGTGCACTCCACGGAACACGCAAAGTCCTGTTGGTAGATCAGCATGCTTTTTTCTCGTTTCGTCATTGCGTTTCTCCCCCTTTTGCAACAAAAAAGTGCGCCCCAATGAAGGAACGCACTGAAAAAGTGTTTCCCTACGGGTTGTTGTCACGCAAACCGAATCAACCTATGGTCGCCCAACGGAAAGATCGAAAGAGAAGACACTTTTTTCCAAAAAAAGTTTCTTCCCGTTGGACATCAAATATTCGATTTGCGTGACACAATCATTTTACCATATTTTTTTGTTTTTGTCAACGAAATAAGAAAAAATGATGTTTTTTGAAACAAATACTTTCATTGTAAGGGCGACCAATGATCGCGCCTGCGTTGTAGATACGTTATTGCTACAAACTTTCGGGACAGAGGGCGCCGTCCCCTACGCCCTCTCAGTCGCCTTG
>JAZRFD010000038.1:0-1584 GCA_045661185.1 Eubacteriales bacterium
CAACCTTCAGGTCCATCTGGATAGAGGTAATACCCTTGTGAGTGCCGGCTACCTTAAAGTCCATATCGCCGTAGAAATCTTCAAGACCCTGAATGTCCATCATAACGTCCCAAGAGCCGTCCTCAGCGGTAATCAGACCGCAGGAGATACCTGCAACGGGAGCTTTGATCGGCACGCCTGCGTCCATGAGTGCGAGCGTCGAGCCGCAAACCGAGCCCTGCGAGGTGGAGCCGTTAGAGGAAACCACGTCGGAAACAAGACGGATGGCGTAGGGGAACTCCTCCTCAGAGGGGAGAACGGGAACAAGAGATCTTTCGGCAAGTGCGCCGTGACCGATCTCGCGGCGACCGGGGCTACGGGAGGATTTTGCCTCACCCGTAGAGAAGCCGGGCATGTTGTAGTGGTGCATATAGCGCTTGCTGGTGTCGCTGTCGATACCGTCAAGCATTTGTGCCTCGCCAAGCGTGCCGAGCGTTGCAGCAGTCATTACCTGGGTCTGGCCGCGGGTAAACAGGCCCGAGCCGTGTACGCGGGGCAGAAGCCCTACCTCAGCACCGAGGGGACGGATCTCGTCCATGCGGCGACCGTCAACGCGCTTTTTGTCAACAAGCAGCCAGCGGCGTACGATCTTCTTTTGCATTTTGTAGAGCAGCTCCTCCATCATGCCGGAAAGCCCCTCGTATTTCTCGGAGAACTTTTCGATGATGGCGTCGTAAATGGGAGCAATGCGTGCGTCACGCACGTTTTTGTCATCGGTATCAAGTGCTACCATGAGATCCTTCTCGCAGAACGCAAAGATCTCGTCAAACATATCGTGATCCAGCTCGCAGGAGGGATACTCAAACTTCGGCTTGCCGATCTCGTCGATGATGGCATTGATAAATACAAGCAGATCCTTGATCTCGCGGTGTGCAAGCATGATCGCATCGTACATGGTGTCGTCGTCAACCTGATTTGCACCTGCCTCGATCATAACCACCTTTTCAGCGGAAGCGGCAACGGTAAGCTGAAGGTCGCTTGCCTTCTGCTGCTCCTCGGTGGGGTTGATCACAAACTTGCCGTCAACAAGACCCACGTGCAAGCCACCGATCGGGCCGTTCCACGGAATGTCGGAAATGGAAAGCGCGATAGAAGCGCCGATCATTGCGGTAACCTCGGGTGCACACTCGGGGTCAACGGACATGACAGTCAAGGTGAGAGCCACGTCGTTGCGAAGGTCCTTGGGGAACAGGGGGCGAATGGGGCGGTCGATCACACGGGCGGTCAGCACTGCCTTCTCAGAGGGCTTACCCTCGCGCTTGAGGTAGCCGCCGGGGATCTTGCCTGCTGCGTACATTCTTTCCTCGTAATCTACGGAAAGGGGCAGGAAATCAATACCGTCGCGGGGGCGAACGGATGCGGTGGCACAGCAAAGGATAGCGGTTTCACCGTAACGAACAAGGCAGGAGCCGTTTGCAAGGCCTGCCAGCTTGCCGGTTTCTACAACCAGCGGGCGACCTGCCAGCGTGTAGCGGAAGGTCTTGTAGTTTTTAAACACCATAGGGGTGCTTACTGCATTTTCGGACATGGTTTTCATCCTCCGTT
>JAZRFD010000039.1:0-79677 GCA_045661185.1 Eubacteriales bacterium
ATAGCGTGCTTTTTTATTATTGGTCAAGCATGATCTTAATAATTTCCTTGTCGGTCTCTCCCATGCCGTCGCGGGCGAGGAGTCCGATGTTGCGAATGGTGTTTTCAACGCCTTTTTTGATAATGCCGTCACCGCCGTAGAACTGGCGTCCCGTCGATGCCATCTCAAAGCCCATAAAGCCCGCTTCAACCGCCATAGCGATTTTTGCGGCGCACGAGGGCTTCGCGCCGTCGCAAATCGTGCCCGAAAGGATCGCGACCGCATTGACCAGCGTGTGCGCGATTTCATAATACCGTCCACCTGAGAGATAGCAGATGCCCGCGCCGCAGCCACAGCCCGCGCTGATTGCTCCGCAGTAAGCGGAGAGACAACCGATGCCGGTTTTTTGGTGGACCGTAACAAGGTCGGAAACGATCAGAGCGCGCAGGAGCGTGTCCTCGTCGATCCCATTTTCCCGTGCGTAGACGATCACGGGAAGGGAAGCCGTCATGCCCTGGTTTCCGCTCTCGGAAATGATGCAAACGGGGAATTCACAGCCGCTCATGCGTGCGTCCGAGCCCGCCGCCGCATAGGCGCGTGCCTTGTCCTTGACCGAAATGTTGCCGTCTCGCCAGATCATCTGTCCGATCGACGCGCCGTACTTGTTGCGCAGCCCTTCCTCTGCGATCGCCGTATTCAGCTCGATCTGCCGCAAGAGATAGGGGCGGACGTTTGTAAGATCCGCTTCCTCGGCAAAGGCCACAATGTCCTTGACGTTGAGAAGCGAGCGGTCGGATTCATTTTTGGTGCTCGTTGCCGACGCGCCGCCCGTGTATTCCGCCACCAGATCAATTCCATCGCGCTCGGCAAGCACGAGATTGGTATGATATCCCGTGATCCGCACGCGCGCGGTGTGCCCTTGGGACTTGCCGTGCAACAGCAGATCAAACGTGCAGGTCGTGTTCAATTCGGATACCTTCATCGGGCACTTTTCAAGATAGGAGCGCACACGAATGCGTCCGTCGTTGTCCAGCACCGACAAAAGCTCCAGCTTTTTGTCGTAGCGCCCCGAAACGATGCCCGCGGCGACTGCCGCCTCAATTCCGTGCATGCCGCCCGTAGCGGGAACGATCACACTTTTGACGTTTTTGATAATGTTGCCACTGAGGGAGATGTCGATCCATTCGGGAAAATCCCCCAACAGGTCGCGCAAAATAGCCGACGCGTAAGCGATCGCGATCGGCTCAGTACAGCCCATCGCGGGCTGCAATTCCTCGGTAAGGATCGCCTCATACGTGGCGCAAAGCTCTTTTGAAAGCATATCGAATGTCCTTTCTTTGACATTTGTTTGCATATATAACCATTTTATCACAAAAAAAGCGCCGTGTCAAGGGGAGCGGAAACACACTCCTTCCCGATGAATCGGGCCCGTCGTGCTTTCATTTGTTCTGTCGGAAAATTTCAAACGCCATCACTGTAGCGGCGGATGCGGCGGAGAGAGAGCCGCCAAACGCGCGACCGTAATCAATGCGCACGATGCGGTCTGCGGAATCGAGCAGGGCGCGCGAGATACCGCGCTTTTCTCCACCGACGACCAAAAGGACGGGGTAGGGAAAGCGCTCGTCAAACACCGAGACCGAATCGCGGATGCCCGCACAGAGAACCGAGTAGCCTGCCGTCTTAAAAAGCGCGACTGCGTCAGCGGGAGAGGCCGTATAGGTTGGAATGCGCTCGGAGGCGCCTGCCGAGGCGCGCGCAACCACTCCCGAGGCGCTCATCCAGTTGCGCTCGGGCAGAACGATGCCGCTTACTCCCGCGGCATAGAGCGAGCGCACGGCGTAGCCGAAATTGTAAGGATCCTCGATCCCATCCAGATATACGTAAAACGCGTTTGGCACAATGGCATCGGGTGTCAGCACTGGAATCGTGCGCGGTGTGCAAAAGGCGATGATCCCGCCGTGCGTGTTGCCAAGCGTGTGCGCAGATATCTCGTCGGCATCGACAAACTCAACGGAAAAGCCAAGCTCGTGCGATTTGGCTGTCAGAAAACCGATCTGCGCCGTGCGGCTTTTGCGCCTTTCACGATCAATCAGCACGCGTTCGATCCTGCGGTCGTTTTCATCACCGCTGTTCAATAGTGCCGAGATCGAGGTCATTCCTTCCAGAATATCGGAGGCAAGAAATTTTCGTTCTTCTTTTTGCATAATAATTCCTTCATTTTGAAGATTTTGATTCTAAACGCCCGCTCACACACATAGAATGAACCACGGAATACTTCACTAAGGGGGCGTTTGGTTTGACGGAGTGGAATCAGAGGGAGCGGTGCGTGCGTCTTGGAGAATACCTCGTGGAGCACGGCGCCACGGTGCGCGCGGCCGCGGAGGCGTTCGGCATTAGTAAAAGCACCGTACATAAGGACGTGACGCGTGGACTCAAGGGCGTCAATCGCGCGTTGTATCTGCAGGTGCAGGAGCTGCTGCTTAAAAACAAGCAGGAGCGTCATTTGCGCGGTGGTGAGGCAACGCGATTGAAATACTGCGAAAGGCGCGGCGCGTCGTCTGGTGAGTGATCACACGCGACTTTGCTCCAAAAGGCGTTGATAATCCACGCTTTTTAAATGATGGAGCGCGCAGGCAAGACAGTCGTCAAGGTCAAGGGCGTTGACCTTTTCGGGCGTGCTTAAGGACGTGCCGAGAAGCACGGGAGCGCCACGGCGCAAAAGCGTTGCGATCACTCGGCATACAGAAGGATCGCACAGGGCTTTGTAGCCGAACTGAAACGCCGCATTCCTGATCCGCATCAGCTTTTCGATCACGTCCGACGGATACAGGATCATGCAAAGCTCAAACGAGAGGAACAACGGAGACATGTGACGCTTGTAGAGCAGGCGGTTCAGCTCGGCGTCGATCCAATCTGCATAAGACGTCAGGGGCATAGCAAGCGGTAGATAGCCGCTATCCTTAAGTCGCAGACGCGCAAGCTCCGCGTTTTGCGAGAGGTCGGGCGTCAATTGTACCGCTGCCATCGGAAGCAGTCGGACGGTTCTCGGCAAAGCGGCGCGAAGGGACGTGATAGCGTGATCCGTACGCAGACGGAATGCCGTGACCGATTCGCGCTCGGCATAATAATCGGACGCCATGTAAAAACGGTTCAAGCCAAAGCGCGTGTGCAACTCCTCGATCGCAGAGGCGGCACGCTCAGGGCTGAGAACCGCGTCGGGGACAAGCCGACAGCATCCGTCAGTCAATTTCCCGAGGGTCATTTGCGGTGGTTGAGGATGCGAGCAATGAGCGGGCGGTGCACCTTCATCGCTCCAACGGGGCAAAATTCCTGACAGCAGAAGCAGGTGATACAGCGCGTGCGATCAATACGCGGCAGATTGTTTTCCATGGTGATAACGTGCGCGGGGCAGATCTCTGCGCACTTTTTGCATCCGATGCAGGTCTTTTTGTCGGGATGCGGCTCGGCGCGGAGCGCGGAGCGCACGAACATCGCGGCAAATTTGCCGTGCCCCTCAAATTGCAGACTGCGGCGCACGTGAATGTTGTCAAAATCATTCACCACAAAGCGGTTAAGATCCCCCGCAACCGTAAGGCCTGCAACGGAATCGGGGATCAGCCCCTGCTCTGCGGCAACGGCAAGCGTGGGCACGTCCTTGACGCCAAGGCCGATCAGATGCGCGCAAGCAAGGTCAGCGGCATGCGGTGAGCGCGACGCCAAAAGGGCACCGATGTGGCGCGGCTTGCCCTGCGTAGGTCCGTTCCCCTCCATGCCCACCACGGCATCCACGATGCACAGCCTCATCTTGGGGGCAAAATAGGTGTTCAGATCCACCATCATTGAGGCAAAATCCTTGTGATCGGGGTAGCGGAAATGATATTCGGGCTTAAAGGTGCCGGGAACGACACCGAACATGTTCTTGGCGGCAGCACTCATGCCCATCATACCGTGCGTTTTGAGCTTGCAAAAGTCAATAATGGCATCGGCGCGGTCAAGATATGCGGTATAAGTAAAGTCATGCGCGGCAAGGGCGCTTGGATGGACGGCCTCGACGGTGGAAAAATCCTGATTCAGGGTAGCGCCGACTGCCTCGACCTCTTTCATGCCCGTTGCGTTGTAAACGCGTCCCACCGCAAGGGAATTGTAAAGCCCTCCGGGGCTGTCACCGATCACAACCTCAGCACCCCTTTCCTTGAGCATCTCAACCAAGGCGCACAAAAGAGCGGGATGCGTCGTGGCGGCGGCATCGGGCTTCATCATAGATACAAGGTTTGCCTTGATCACAACGCGCATGCCCACCGTGACCCAATCCAGCCCTCCCACGGGAGAAAGAAGCTCTGAAAGTGCTTTTTTTACCTCTGCGGTGGCGTACGAGCCGCAGGCAACAACAGAAACGTCGACCATAAACCGATCCTTTCGTTTGATTCTTACTTAATCATACCACAACTTGCCCGTTTTTGCAATCACCTCGGGCAAGTTTTTTTGCGCGCAGGGCCATTTGCCCGCATATTTTGTAATAGGAGATTTTAAAGACGGGAGGGAAGCGTATGGACATGGAGCGCGTGGAATTGCACGGAGCTGTGCGAGAGGGGTATCAGATCCTTTTGCGCGCGGACGCGACCTTGCTTTTGCCGCAGGCATACGAGCGGATCGCGACGTATTACCGCGCGCTGGGACAGGCGTGCATGGATTGGATTCTTGACGTATACGGTGAATGTGTGCGAGGGCGCTTTCTGGCACTCGAGGACGTGCGCGACATGGCACGGTTTGGCACGTGTCGGTACCGCTTTTCTATGAAATGCACGTGGGAAACAGACGCTTACGCGGCATTCTTGTGCGAAACAGAGCTGATCGGCGACGGTGTGGAGGACGCGCTGCGTAAAAGACGCGCGGCACAGGTCTGGAGCCTTGAGGGTGAGCAGATCCTGCCCGTGGCGGAGGTGCGTCGGTTGCTGGGGGTCCCCAAAAGGGTGCATCCGCCGTTTTCTCCCGACGGTGTTTGTCTGCGTGACGGCGCGCTGATCTTTTATAAAAATCCAACCGCGCGGAGCACTGAAGAGGAGTGGCGATTCGTGCCTCAAAAATAGTTTTTGTGAAATTAAAAACAATAAGAAATCGACATAAAACGCTTGCATTTGTATAGAAAATATGGTATACTAAGCTTGTATTGGTGTTTGTTGGTAAAAACACCGATCGAAACAACAAAAATGACGGGAAACCGCATGGAGGTTTTATGTCAAGGGATTCTATTCAAAAGATCAAGGAAACCGAGGCACGCGCCGAGCAGATCATTGAGGATGCAAAGACGCGCGCGCAGGAAATGATCGCTTTGGCGGAGGCACGCGGGCAGGAAACGTACGACACGACCGAGCGTGAGACCGAGGAAGCGATCGCGGCTATGATGGAGCAGCTGCGTGAGCGTACGACGGCAATGCTTCAGCGTATGTCGGGGGAGGCTCGCGAGGAGGCTGAAAAGCTGAAGAACGAGGCAAGCCTGCGCAAGAGAAGTGCCGAAAAAATCGTAGTCAGGGGGTTAATGTCCAAATGTCGATAAGTACAATGAAAAAGCTGACCGTCTTTGCCTACAGCTCTGACGCGGATACCATTGTACGCCGATTGATGGATCTTCGATGCGTTCATATCGACCGCGCCGACGGAGGAGAACGCGACCTGCCCGTGCTATCGGAGAGTGACGGGGAACGTGCCGCAGCGCAAGCACGGCTTGCAACGATCCGCGCGGCGATCCCTGTGCTTGCCAAGTATACGCGCCGCAAGGGAACGCTTACCCGCCGCGTGCATTACGTTGACCGCGAGGCTTTTTTGCGCGAGGGACGTGATGGCAGCGCCTATGCCGCAGCCGAACGCGCGGTGGCATTGCAGGCGCATCGCGAGGAAACCGTAGCGCTGTGCCGAAAGGCCGACACGATGCTGCAGTCGCTCGTGCCGTGGTTGGATTATGACGCACCGCTCTCGGAAACGGGAACGGCGCACACGGGTCTTGTGTTGGGCTCGTGCGCGGCAAAGGAGCCGCCGATCCGTACCTTGGAGGACGCGGGCGCATACGTGGAGATCGTTTCGGGTGAGGCAGGCGGCTGGTATCTGACCGTTTCCTATCATCTGGAAAACGAGGAGCGCGTGGCGCACGCAATGGCAAGCTGCGGATTCGTCAAGGCAAGCTTTGAGGGCGTTGACGGTGTGGCACAGACGGCGTACAATCTGTTGGAAAAACGGAGAAGCGAGCTGGAAAATGAATTTGAAAGGATCGACGAGGAGCTTACGGAGCTTTCCGAGTCCTTGGACGACGTTGAGATCCTTTACGATATCGAGCAAACGACGCTGAACGTCTGCGCGCAAAAGCAAAAGCTGCTGCGCACGAAAAATTGCTCTATTCTTGTAGGCTGGGTGCCCGAAAGCCGCGTGGACAAGCTCACGGGGGCGCTTTCAAAATTTGAGTGTGCCGTGGAAATCAATGAAGCCGAGGCTGGGGAAGAGCCCCCAGTGCTTCTCAAAAACAACGGCTTTGCGTCCACCTTTGAGTGGGTCATCGGTATGTACTCCTATCCCAAATACGGAACGTACGACCCCACCTTTGTGATGAGCATCTTCTATTTCATCATCTTTGGTCTGATGTTTGCGGACGTCGGATACGGACTGGTACTGACGTTGGGGTGCTTCCTTGGCGTCAAGCTGCTCAACCCGCGTGAGGGCATGCGCCGCATGCTTCTGATGTTTGGCTACTGCGGTATTTCGTGTATTTTCATGGGTGTCCTGTTTGGAGGATGGTTTGGTGACTTGCCGCAGGCGATCATCAACAGCTTCTTCCCCGAGGCGGGACGCGGCGACGTGGTGACTCCGCTTGAAAAATTCTTCTCGGGTATCATCAACCCGATCCAGTCTCCCACGGGATTCTTGCTGGTCTCGCTTGCAATGGGTGAAATTCACCTGTTGGCGGGCATGATTATCAATATGATCCGCACGTGGAAGGGCGGTGAGCGTCTTGAGGCGGTTTGTGCCAACGTGCCGTATTTCATTCTGTTCGCGGGACTTGATATGGTCGCCCCCAAGGCGTTTGCGGGTATGTTCTTCCCGGGGCAGGGCTCGGACGAGCTTCTGGCATTGCTTGACAAGCTCTCGGGTATCGGTATCTACGTCCTGATCGCGGGCTTTGCCACGATCCTGCTTTGTAAAGGACTTGCGCAAAGAACCTTTATGGGATGGCTCATGAAGGGACTGGGCGGACTTTATGCCCTGATCAGCTTTGCGTCGGACCTGCTCTCGTACTCAAGAATTTTGGCGCTCGGCCTTGTCGCGGGTGTCATCGGTCAGGTCATCAACATGATGACGGGATTGGGTGCTACAGGCCCTGTCGGCTTCTTCTTTATGCTGATCGTCATGATTTTGGGGCACGTGCTCAACATTGCGATCAATATTCTGGGAACCTTCGTGCATGCGGCGCGTCTGCAATACATTGAGTTCTTCGGAAAATTCTACGAGGACGGCGGCAAGCCCTTCTCGCCCGCACTTCCGTCGGAGCAGTATTCGGAAGATATTCAGGAATCCAATTAAAAATAATATAAACAAAGGAGAAATTCAAAATGAAATTCAGCGACATCATCTATCAGATTTTTGCCGGTCAGAACCTTGCAGTTATCGGCGCAGGACTCGCAACCTTTATCAGCGGCTTTGGCTCTGCAAAGGGCGTTAATATGGTCGCACGTGCAACGGCAGGGCTTATTAGCGAGGAGCCTGAGAAGTACGGTAAGTCCATGCTGCTTCAGGCGCTCCCCATGACCCAGGGTATCTACGGTCTGGTTGCGGGCTTTATGATCCTCGTGTCTGCAGGACTCCTCGGCGGTAACGGAGCCGAGCTGACCACCATGCAGGGTGCGTACTATCTCTTCGCGGCAATGCCCATCGCGTTCGGCGGCTACTATTCCGCAATTAAGCAGGGTGAGGTTGCAGCCTCCGGTATCGCCGTTCTTGCAAAGCGCCCCGAGGCTGTCGGTAAGGCAGTTATTTCCGCTTCCTTCGTTGAGCTTTACGCAATTCTTGCACTTCTGATCTCCCTGATGCTGATCCTGATGGCGTAAGATACGGTCATTCTTTACCGCACATTACGGAAAGGAGACAGACGGAATGTCTTTGAACGGACTTGAAAAAATAACCGATAAAATCATTGCCGAGGCACAGGCAAAGGCAGATAAAATCCTCGCGGACGCGCAAGCGGAATGCGATCGGATCACCGCCGAATACGCCAACCGCGCCGAGGCACTCAAGGAAACGCTGACCGACGCGGCGGAGCGCGAGGGTATGGATCTCGTCTCCCGCGCGAAGGCGACTGCGCAAACGTCAAAGCGTAACCTGATGCTGGCAACCCGAAGCGACCTGATCGACGAGGTTTTTGCGGGCGCGCTTGACGGTACGAAAAAGCTGGCAACCGACAACTATACAGATCTCCTGGTCGGACTTCTTTCGGCGGCCATGCTTGAGCAGCTGAATGCCGAGCAAACATCCAAGCTGTACGATGAAGAGGACGTCGAGGAGCCCGAGCAATACGAGGTCCTGCTCAATCAGCGTGACCGCGACCGCATCGGCAAGGCACTGATCGAGGGCGCACAAAAGAAGCTTAGCGGAAAGGCAGATGCGGACAAGCTTGCGCGCTTGGCGCTTTCCGACCACACCGTCCAGATCGACGGGGGACTGATCCTTCGTTGCGGCTCTGTGGAGTCCAATTGCTCGCTCTCGCTTCTGTTTGCGCAGCTGCGCGAGGAGCTGGAGGGCGACGTCAGCCGTGCGCTGTTTGACGCCAGAGGTCAGCGTTGACGGAAGGCGGTGTGACGATGGCTGATTATTTGTTCGGCAGTGCCAATGTGCGCACGCTTGAGGGCGCGATCATCGGTCGTGAGCGCATCGCGCACCTTTTGGAGGCCAAAAGCGCCGACGAGGCGTATGCGATCCTTGCGGAATACGGCGTGCAGCTTTACCGCTACGAGGATAGCGGCACGATGGCGCGCGAGGAAACGCTGCTTGGCATTTTGAAGGGGGCATACGCGCATGTTACGGAGCTTGCACCCGACAGCGAGGCGCTGGCGCTTTGGCTTTACCCCTACGATTGTAACAATTTAAAGGCGGCGATCAAATGCGCGGCTCGCGGGATCGAGCCTTATTCCATGATGTTTGATTTCGGCACGGTGCCGACCGAGGAGGTCATGCAAGCGGTTTCCATAGGCGTATTTGACGCGTTTCCAAAGGAGATGCGCACGGCCGCCGAGGAAGCGGTAACGACATTTGCCCAAACCCAAAATCCGCAGGTGGTGGATCTGATTTTGGATCGCGCTTGCTACAAGGATATGCTGGCGGCAGCAGAGGCATCGAAAAACGATTACGTGCTGCGAATTGTCACCGCAAGGATCGACCTTGCAAACCTCATGATCCTTCTGCGCGTTCTGCGTATGCGGAGCGGTGAGGCGGGTAGGGCGCTTCTTCGGGATGCCTTGCTTGTGGGCGGAAGGCTTTCACTTGACGCGCTGACGGCGTGCTATGACGCGGGTGAGGATTCGCTTTGGGAGACCCTTAAGGGAACCGAATACCGCGCGTTTGCGGAGCAGCTCTACGTCAGCGACGGTAGCCTTGCCGCGGCCGAAAAGCTTGCGGACAACGCGGTGATGAAGATCATCCGCGAGGCGAAATTTATTCCCATGGGACTTGAGGTCATGGTCGCGTTTCTTCTCGGCCACGAATACGAGGTGAAAAACCTGCGTATCGTTCTTTCGGGCAAGGAAGCGGGCGTGGACACCAAGACCATTCGCGAAAGGATCCGTGATAGCTATGTATAAAATAGGCATTATTGGAGACCGCGACACCGTTCTGGGCTTCATGGCACTCGGCTTTGCGGTTGAGGACGTGGGAAGCGCGGAGGAAGCGGCAAAAAAACTGCACGCGATGGCGAAAAGCGGTCATTACGGTGTGATCTTTATCACAGAAAACTACGCGATGCAGATCGAGGAAGACATGAATCGCTACAAGGATATGCCCATGCCGGCGGTGATCTCGATCCCGGGGCAGGGCGGCTCTACAGGATATGGGATGAACAACATCCGTTCCGCGGTGGAGCGAGCAGTAGGTGCGGATATTCTGTTCAAGGAATAAGCATCTGACAAAGAAGAAAGGTTCATAAAAACATGGTTGAAGGAAAAATTCTGAAGGTATCGGGGCCTCTTGTCGTTGCGGAGGGCATGCGTGAGGCGAACATGTTCGACGTGGTTCGCGTCGGTAATGGGCGGCTGATCGGTGAGATCATCGAAATGCACGGGGACCGTGCCTCCATTCAGGTTTATGAGGAAACCGCGGGAATCGGACGCGGCGATAAGGTCGTCTCCACGGGAGCACCCCTGTCCGTTGAGCTGGGGCCCGGGCTTCTGACCAACATTTACGACGGTATCCAGCGCCCCTTGGAGACGATGCGTCAAAAGGTCGGCTCCAATCTAACGCGCGGTATCGACGAGCCCGCACTCGACCGCGAAAAGGTCTGGCACTTTGAGGCCGCTGTTAAGTTTGGCGACAAGGTAGGCCCCGGCGACGTGTACGGTACGGTGCAGGAAAACGACGTGATCCTGCATAAGATCATGGTGCCCCCCAACGTAAAGGGTACCGTTGTAGAGATGCGCTCGGGCGACTTCCGCGTCACCGACCGTATCGGTAAGATCAAATACGAGGACGGCACCATCACGGATATCACCCTGATCCAGAAGTGGCCCGTGCGTGTTTCGCGTCCTTATAAGGAAAAACTGCCCCCCGTTGACCCCATGATCACGGGTCAGCGTGTGATCGATGCGCTTTTCCCGATCGCAAAGGGAGGAACGGCATGCGTTCCCGGCCCCTTCGGCTCGGGTAAAACGGTGGTTCAGCATCAGCTTGCAAAGTGGAGTGACGTGGATCTGGTGGTCTATATCGGTTGCGGCGAGCGCGGCAACGAGATGACCGACGTTCTGCGCGAATTCCCCGAGCTGGTAGACCCCAAAACGGGTAAGTCGCTCATGGAGCGTACCGTTCTGATCGCAAACACCTCGGATATGCCCGTTGCGGCACGCGAGGCGTCCATTTATACGGGTATTACCATTGCGGAATATTTCCGCGATATGGGATATTCCGTCGCTGTTATTGCCGACTCGACCTCCCGTTGGGCAGAGGCTCTGCGCGAGATGTCGGGACGTCTTGAGGAAATGCCCGGTGAGGAGGGCTATCCCGCATACCTGACCTCGCGTCTGGCACAGTTCTATGAGCGTGCGGGCAAGGTCGTGTGCTTGGGCTCCGACGGACGTGAGGGCGCACTCTCCGCGATCGGCGCGGTGTCGCCTCAGGGCGGTGATATTTCCGAGCCCGTTACACAGGCAACGCTCCGTATCGTGAAGGTGTTCTGGGGACTTGACGCATCCTTGGCATACCGCCGCCATTTCCCGGCGATCAACTGGCTCAACTCCTACTCGCTCTACCGCGACCGCCTGTCGGGCTGGTTCTCGGAGAACGTCTCCAAGGAATGGATGAACTACACGGGACGGTGCCTCAAGACCTTGCAGGTCGAGGCGGATCTTCAGGAGATCGTGAAGCTGGTCGGCATGGACGCTTTGTCCGCAGACGACCGCTTGACGCTGGACATCGCACAGTCGATCCGCGAGGACTTTTTGCAGCAGAACGCATTTGCGGATATCGACTGCTACACACCACTGGAGAAGCAGTACGGACTGCTTGATATGATCTTCACCTACGAGGATCGCGCGCGTCGCGCGATTGCCGCGGGAGCTGACATTGAGGACGTTTGCAATCTGCCCGTGCACGAGAGCATCGGACGCGCCAAAACCGCGCCCAATGAGAATTTCAAGGACGAATTTGCAAAAATCAAGACAGAGATCGCTACACAACTGGATCAGCTCGTGGCGAGCATTGAAAAAGAGTAAGGGAGGGCAGGCAAATGATCAGAGAATACAGAACAATCGAAGAAGTTGCAGGCCCCTTGATGCTAGTCAAACGCGTTGACGGCGTCAAATACGACGAGCTTGGCGAGATCGAGCTGCCCAACGGCGACGTTCGTCGTTGCCGCGTGCTTGAGGTCAACGGCAGAAACGTGCTGGTACAGCTTTTTGAGTCTGCCGCAGGCATCAACCTTGCCAACAGTAAGGTGCGCTTTACGGGGCATGGCGTTGAGCTTCCCGTGTCGCAGAATATGCTTGGCCGTGTCTTTAACGGTATGGGTGAGGCGATCGACGGCGGCGCGCGCCTGATCCCCGAGAAGAATCTCGATAACAACGGCACGCCCATCAACCCCGCGGCGCGCTACTATCCCTCCGAGTTTATCCAGACGGGTGTCTCTACCATTGACGGACTCAACACCCTTGTTCGCGGACAGAAGCTTCCGATCTTTTCGGGCTCGGGACTTCCGCACGCAAACCTTGCGGCACAGATTGCGCGTCAGGCAAAGGTAAAGAACAAGGATGATAAGTTCGCGGTGGTCTTTGCCGCTGTGGGTATCACCTTCGAGGAAGCGGATTTCTTCATTTCCGACTTTAAAAAGACGGGAGCCATCGACCGTACGGTTCTGTTCGTAAATCTTGCGAGTGACCCCGCGATCGAGCGTATTTCCACGCCTCGTATGGCGCTGACCGCCGCCGAGTATCTGGCGTTTGAGTGCGCTATGCACGTGCTGGTCATCATCACCGATATCACCAACTACGCCGAGGCTCTGCGTGAGGTTTCCGCCGCACGTAAGGAGGTGCCCGGCCGCCGTGGCTATCCCGGATATCTTTACACCGACCTTGCAACCATGTACGAGCGCGCGGGCAGAAAGATGGGCTCTGACGGTTCGATCACCATGATCCCGATTCTGACCATGCCCGAGGACGACAAGACCCACCCGATCCCCGACCTGACGGGATATATCACCGAGGGACAGATCATTCTCTCGCGTGAGATGTACCGAAAGGGGTATCTGCCGCCCGTAGACGTGCTTCCGTCCCTGTCGCGTTTGAAGGACAAGGGAATTGGTGAAGGGAAGACCCGTGAGGATCACGCAAGCACCATGAACCAGCTTTTTGCCGCATACGCACGCGGTAAGGAGGCGAAGGAATTGATGGTGGTTCTGGGCGAGGCGGCGCTCTCTCCCATTGACCGCCTGTATGCAAAATTTGCCGATGAGTTTGAGGCACAGTATATCAATCAGGGCTTCTATGAAAACCGCTCGATCGAGGAAACCTTGGATCTGGGCTGGAAGCTTCTGTCCCTGCTCCCCAAGAGCGAAATGAAGCGTATCAAGCCCGAGATGATCGAAAAGTACTGGCCGAGCGAGGGCAAGTAATATGGCTGAGCTCAGAGTAAATCCTACGCGTATGGAAATGAAGCGCATTCAAACGCGCTATCAAACCGCACGCAAGGGTCATAAGCTGCTCAAGGATAAGCGTGACGAATTGATGAAGCAATTCCTTGACGTTGTCCGCGAGGACAAGCTTTTGCGCGAGAAGGTCGAGGCAGCGCTGACTGACGTTTACCGTTCCTTTACGGTCGCAAGCGCGGTCAGCAGCCCCAAGATGCTGGAGGAAGCCCTCATTTGCCCCAAAAAAGAGGGGGAGCTGGCGATGGATTATCAAAATATCATGAGCGTTACGGTTCCTGTGTTCCGCTTGCGCGTGCTTTCCGAGGGGAATAGCGACAGCTATAACTACGGCTTGGCATTCACGTCGGGAGAGCTGGATTCCTCTTTGCGAGAGCTTAGCGGGATCATGGAGGATCTGATGCGCATGGCGGAGCTTGAGAAAACGGCGCAGCTGCTTGCCGAGGAGATCGAGCGCACCCGCCGCCGCGTCAACGCACTGGAGTATATTTTGATGCCACAGTATCTGGCCACGATCAAGTCGATCAAAATGAAGCTTGACGAAAACGAGCGCGGCAACACGACGCGACTGATGAAGGTCAAGGACATGATGATCAAGGAGCAATTGGCGCAAAGCCGTCCCGATGCGGACGAGGAAGACGAATAAAAAAGGCGCGGAAGGCAATTGCCTTCCGCGTTTTTCAATATATAAACCCGTTTTTTGCAAAAAAATCCTCAAAAATTGAACGATTTGCAAAAATACTGAACGATTATATATTGCAATATGCGCGCAAATGGTTTATAATAAAGATGTATATGGCAAAAAGGGAGGCTCTTATGGCACGTATATTTGACGAGCACGTCGTTCGTCGAGTTCAACCCTTGAATGGTGCGGATATGAATGCCAAGTCCGAGGAACTCTACGCGCTTTGCCGCCGCGTTGCCGACTGTGAGGAATCCAAGAGCGAGGCGAACGGATATTACGATATCGCAATCTTTAAGGACGGCGTCACGCTGTAAGGGACGATTATGAATGTGTTTATCGGTCATACTACAAAGATTTTTTTACGTGTCATAAAGTAATTGGATTAGTTAAAAATAATAAATATATAAAGGAGAAAAATCATGAGCTACATTACCAAAGATTTTCTTTTAAACAACGAAACCGCAAAGAAGCTGTACCACGGCTATGCCGAGGAAATGCCGATCTTCGACTACCATTGTCATCTGCCCGAAAAGCAGATCCTTGAGAACAAGCCCTTCTCCGACGTGTTCGAGATCTGGCTTGCAGGCGACCACTATAAGTGGAGACTGATGAGAAACTACGGCGCGGAGGAGAAGTATATCACGGGTGACGCTTCCAATAAGGAAAAGTTCATCACCTACTGCACTGTCCTCGGCACCGCGTTCGGTAACCCCCTGTACCACTGGTCTCAGGTAGAGCTGGAGCAGTTCTTTGGTTGCACCAAGGAGATCAACGCCGACAACGCAGAGGCAATCTGGGATGAATGCAACGCATACATTCGTGCCAACAACGTCACGCCCCAGTCCCTTATCGAGGGCTCGAACGTGGCACACCTGTTTACCACCAACGAGGTGTTTGACGATCTTTCCACCTTTGAAAAGATCAAGGAAAAGGGCTACAAGTTCACGGTCGCTCCCGCATTCAGAGCGGATAAGATCATGAACATCGAGGCGCCCCTGTACCGCACCTTCCTCGGTAAGCTTGAGGAGCAGACCCACCCGATCAAGACCATCGCAGACCTTGAAAAGGCACTTGAGATCCGCCTGCAGGCGTTCTTAAAGGTAGGCGCGAAGGCAAGTGACATTGCCGTGGAGCGCATTCTGCCCGTCACCACCGCAGAAGAAGCCGAGGCAGTTCTTGTCAAGGTTCTGGACGGCAACGCCCCCACGCTTGCAGAGTCCGAGATCTTCAAGGGCTACCTGACCTATTTCCTCATGAAGATGTACGCGCGCTACAACATCGCAACCGAGGTTCACATCGGTGCTATGCGTAACAACAACGCCGTAATGCTTGCGCGTCTCGGCCTTGACACCGGCTTTGATACCATTTCCGATACCAACAGCATCACCAACCTCTCCCGTCTGTTTGACAAGCTCAACGACGAGGGCGCGCTTCCCAAGACCATCGTGTTCAACCTCAACCCGAAGATGAACACCGAGATCATGACGCTCAACGGTTGCTTCCAGAGTGCGGAGGCAAGAGGTAAGATGCAGTACGGCCCCGCATGGTGGTTCCTTGATAACAAGGTGGGCATGGAGCAGCATCTGCGCGACCTGACCGCAACGGGTCACCTCGCAGTCTTTGTGGGCATGCTGACCGACAGCCGCTCGCTTCTGTCATATCCTCGTCACCACTATTTCCGCCGCATTCTGTGCAACTATCTCGGCACGATGATGGAAAACGGCGAAATGACGACGAACATGGACGTTGTCGGCGCTGTCGTACGCGACATTTCCTTCAACAACTCCGTCAACTACTTTGGCATGAACTAAACACAAAAAGGGGGTGAGTCAAATGCGAAAACGCATTTGGTACTCACCCCCGTCGTTTTTACTTTGCGGCTAAACGCCGCAATTTTCGCCCATTGTTGGCAAAAAAATAGAGAAAGCAAGCGAAAACCGCAAATTCCGCGCATCAAAAAAGCCTACCGTCGGCTTTTTTGTGCAGGTGCTGAGTCAATGACTCAGCACCTTTTTTGCCCCGTAAATTTTTCAAGCAGGGCTTGTATTTTTTTGATTTTCAAAACGAAGAAGAGAATCGTCGCACCGCCCACGTTCAGAATCAGATCGTCCACGTCGCACGAGCCCACCATAAACGCAAACTGGAGCGCTTCCACCGCGGCAACGGTCAGAAGCATCGTGGGAAGAAAAACGTACCAACGCCGCTGAAGCGGGAAAAAGTAGGGTAGGAAAAGAGCAAACGGCATAAAGGCGCAAACGTTTCCCAACAGATTGAGCAGAATATAATAGACGGGAATATATCCGTGAATAATGCTTTTGATATAGACCTCGTAAATGCTTTGGAGGGGACGGAGATTAACAAACCAGCGCAGATAATAGTCGCGATCGAATTGCAGACGGTCGGTACGCCCCATCCCCTTGTCGAGAAGCGTAAAATTGAGGATCAGATAAAGGTAGACCGCAAAAAAGAGCCACATCAGGCGCGAATAGACGCGACGGTCGCCCGTTCGGTCAACGCGCAACGCGCCGCCAAGATAAAACAGGGTGCAGATGAGAAGGGCAAGCGTGATGCAAAGGAGGGGGGAGCGCGGAACGCGGTCGGCGTTAAGGTGCCCCAGAAGCTCCGACAGAGCAAACAGAAGCAAAAAAAGAGATGCCGCCAAAAAAACACGCGCGTCGGCATACTTTAACGCATTCCGACACCGTTCGAGCAACTTTTTCACATTCCCGCCTCCTTTCCAAGCTTCTAATAAAAGTATAACAGAAAAGCGCCGAAAAGTCCATAGGTTTCGCGAAAAAACAGGCTTTACAAATGCAAAAAAATATGGTACAATAAAGGTGCAATATAAATTTGAAAGGAATTGAAGCATGGATACAACTCTGGTTATTCTCGCGGCAGGATTGGGGAGCCGCTTTGGCGGAAACAAGCAGATCTCTCACGTAGGCCCTCACGACGAGATCCTGATGGAATATTCCATCCGCGACGCGATCGCTGCGGGCTTTACGCAGATCGTTTTTATCCTGAAATCGGACATGGTGGACTTGATCCGCGAAACGGTTGGCAAGAAGATTGAAGGCCGTGTACGCGTGGATTATGCCGTGCAGGACGACACGACCCTGCCCACATGGTACACCCGCCCCGCCGATCGCACCAAGCCCTTTGGAACGGTTCATGCCGTGCTTTGCGCGCGTGACGTGATTCGCGGTCCGTTTGCAACCGTCAACGCGGACGACTACTACGGAAAAGAAGCCTTCAAAATCATGCACGGCCTCTTGACACGCCTTGGCTCCAAGCGTGACGCGGCGATCGTGCCGTATATCCTTGGTAACACCATGAGCGAAAACGGCGGCGTGACGCGCGGAATCTGCCGCGTGGAAAACGGAAAGCTGATGGACGTCGTGGAAACAAAAAATATCGAATACGCACCCGACAGAAGCATCATCAGTGACGGCGGCGCGCTCTCACCCGATGAAATGGTTTCTATGAATATGTGGGGCTTCCACAAGGATCTTCTTGACGATATGAACACCTATTTCGAGGACTTTTTGCGTGCGATCCCCGAGGGAGACGTCAAGGCGGAATGCCTGCTTCCCATCATGGTAGGGGAATTTTTGGCGGCAGGGGAGCTGACCGTTACCGCAAAAACCTCGCCCGATCGTTGGTTTGGCATTACCTATCAGGCCGACCGCGAAGCCGTTATGGAAAGCCTCAAGGAGCTGCACGACAACGGCACCTATCCCGCACAGCTGTTTTAATAAAAAAGACTTGGATCGTTTGATCCAAGTCTTTTTTATGGCGCATCTTGCTTCGACTCGCTTTGACAAAATCCATCAAAAAATTCAACGCCGAAGGGTGCTACGCAGTTTTACGTGAGCAAATATTCGTCGGATACAAGGAAAAAAAGCGAAGCAATATAAGATATTGCAAGAATTTTTTCTGTAGCAGGCGCGGATATTTGCCACATAAAACCGTATGAGTTCGGCTCTCTTCGGCTATAGCAATCCCCGCATCCAAGAAAGATCCTCGCGCTCCAAAGCACCCGTCAAGCGCAAAAGCAAAAGGTAGAGAAAAAGCACCATTAAGCAGTGAAGCGTGATCGAAAGAGGGGCGGATGGGATATGGAGGGGCAGGAGAGAGAGCAGCAGCCGCACGGCACAGGTTGCTCCCACAATGGAAAGAAGCGGCTTGTAGACCCATTTTGCAAGACGAACAGTCGGGGCGCTGATCGAAAGCAGATGCGTGATGCTGAACACCGTGTTAAAGGTTTCGGAAAAATAGATGGTGAACAAATACCCGTCAATACCGTATCGGGGCACCAGAAAATACACGAGAATGACCGAGATCAGCGCGTCCGCAATGTTGATCTTCATCGAATAGACCTGCTCGCCCAGCCCCTTCATCATAGCGTCGGTTGCCGTGTCCACGTACATAATGGGGATCAAGGGCGCTAAAAGGCGGATATAGGTCGCGGCATCGGTCGCGGGGTAGAGAGCATTTCCAATCTCCTCCGAAAAGCAGATCAAAATGCCCGCCACACCGATCGAAAAAAACGCGGAGAGGGACCAGACGCGTGAGATCATGTAGCGAATGTGACGGCGACTGTTTTGTATTTCCGCCTCGGCAAGCTCGGGCACAAGAAGCCCCGAAAACGAGGCGATCAGGGCGGCAGGGTAAAGGATGACGGGAAGCGCCATGCTTTGAATGCTTCCATAAGCGATCAAGGCGGCGGTGTGGCTGGCACCGCTGTTGCGAAGCCCCTCGGGGATCAGCACGTGCTGAAGCGTCAGAAGCCCCGAGCGCGCGTAGGTCGTCAGCGCAATGGGGAGCGTGATGGAAAGAAGCTTGCGCGTTTGAGAAACGCCGCACTCCGACCGCTGAAAGTGCTTTTTTCGGTCCCATTGGTAGAGAATCAGCTCGATCAAAAAGGAAAAGATCTCGGCAACAGCACCACCCAGCACCAAAAGACAGCAAACGCTCTCCACACTATCGGAAAAAAGGGCGGTCAGTAGAAGCATCGTCGCCGCAATTTTCGCGCCCTGCTCCAAAACCTGCACCGCGGCATTTTTGTAGGGGCGGCGAACGGCGGTAAAGTACCCGCCCCATGCCGAGGAGAGAGAAATGAGCGGAAGCGTCAGCGATAACAGGCGAAGCGAGGGGATCGTGCGCGCGTCCTTGAGCCACAGTAGCCCAATCGGTCGGGCGAGCGTGAGAAGAAGGGCGGAAGCAAGACAACCGAAAAAAAGCGCGTACAGCGTGGCGCGTCGCATGGCGGGGCGAACGCGCTCGGGATGTCCGTCGCCCACGGCATCCACCACAAGGCGGGTCACGCCAAGGTGGATCCCCGAGGTGGCAAGCGTCAGGGCAAAGCCGTATACGCCCGAAAGCAGGGAAAACAGTCCCATGGCTTCTGCGCCTGCGCGGTTGGAAATATAGACCTGAAACGTAACACCCACCGTGCGCATCAGCAGGGAGGCCGCGGTCAGGAGCATTGCATTTTTAAAGAGCTGCTTGGCGTGAGATTTCATGTTGAATGGGTACCTCGCTTTGATCTGTACATCATTCTATGAAAAACGCGCCCGAAATATTTTCTTTTTCGGTCACAAAGAGCACGGCAGCCGCATAAAACGGTAAAAAGCACGGAAAAATCAAACAAAGATATTGATATATGATATTACATGCAAAATATAAAAGCAAAAAGGAGTATGCGTATGACGGTCTACGTGTGTGAACTGTGTGGCTATGAGTACGATCCGCGTTTAGGCGACGTGGATGGCGGAGTAGAGGAGAATACGGATTTTGAAGACTTGCCCGAGAATTGGGTTTGTCCCTTGTGCGGCGCGGGAAAGGAAGACTTTGCAGAGGAAATTCGCGAGCTGGACGACGAGGATCTTTAATGAAAAAAGCGAGGCAAAAGGTACGTACTCTTAAGGACAGTTTTTGAAATTTAATAGAATACGTTACCTACCGACAGGAGGATAGAGGATGTTTTATGTTCTCTGTCCTTTTGTTTATCTCGCGGAAGGTAAAAATAGCCTCCCTTGTGCAAAGGGAGGTGGCACGCGTTAGCGTGACGGAGGGATTGTAAAAGGTAGGATTTTCGCTAAAAACAATCCCTCAGCCGCCTTCGGCGTCAGCTCCCTTTACACAAGGGAGCCTTTTTTATGTTCATCTATGACTTGTCAAATTTCCTGACAAGCACTGCTTTTGTGGACACAAAAGCAAAATACGGCATACCTCTTTTGAGATATACCGTATTCTTGCAAAACAGTCCTTTAGGGTACGACCCCAAGGCCTCGCTTTTTTTGTAGCGGTTTTACGTTATGCCAACGCGCCGAGCTGATACACCGCGTTTTCGGCACAGAGCACGCGACCGTGCTCGGAGAGATAGATCCGCAATAGCGTAGCATTTTCGATTGCTCCGTATTCCGTAATGAATTGCAGCTCATCGGGGGTGGAAAAGGGGCTTTCGGAAAGAATGGTCAGTAGCAGATAGTAACGGTCAGACACGTCAACGTAAGCGCTGTTGCTGCCTATGTAGCCGATTGCTGACAACCGATGACAGACCGCGAGAAGCGAGGAAAGATCGGGAAAGCGGTAGGCACATTCGCGGTGAAAGGCACCGCGCAGGCTTTTGGGGCGTAATTGCAGAGATTGTGTCTGCGGGCTCGCGCTTCGATCACAGCCGCTCGGCATTCGGCTGATGAACATTTCACACCCGCCCTCGCGTGAGGGGAAATATTGTACCGAGATCTGGTGATCGTCCGCCTCAAAGTCGGTCTGCTTTTTGATCTCCTCTAAAAGATGCTTGAAGGAGCGGTGCATACCTGCACTGTCCTCGGGGAAGGTGTCGGGGTTCAGCTCAAAGTGGCGCATATCCGTCGGAGTCAGCATGATTTTCAGTTTGCGGTCGCTGATACGTATCAGTTCCATGCAAGGGTCACTCCTTTCGGTTTCGGGGCTCGGGGCCCCGTTCTTATATATATTATAATCCGTAAGCCGCCCAAAGGGAACCCCTAAAAATATGGTAATTTGTTGACAGAATGAACGGAGTGTGATAAAATATAGAAAAAGACGGAAAGGACTGGGACTATGATACCGATCACAGACGTAAAAATCATGCGCGCGTGCGATGCCGCAACGATCGCGGGCGGTACCTCGGGGCGTGAGCTGATGCGGCGCGCGGGGGAAGGAATTCTAGCGGTGCACGATTGGACAGGACGCGTGGGGATCCTGTGCGGAAGCGGCAACAACGCGGGCGACGGCTACGTGCTGGCTCTTTTGCTCAACGCGCGCGGAGTCGACGTAACGCTCATTCTGCTCGGCAACCGCTTTTCCGAGGACGGCGAGTATTATTTCGCGCAGTGCCGTGACGCGGGCATTCCCACACAAGCCTATACAGAAAGCACCGATCTTTCAGCGTATGAAACGCTTGTCGATTGCATCTATGGAACGGGATTTTACGGAGAACTCACGGGTCTTGTCGCACACGCGTGCCAAGCGATCAATCAAAGCGGCGCGTTCGTGATCTCGGCTGATATCAATAGCGGATTGAACGGTGACAACGGGCAGGGAACGCTTTGTGTGCGCTCGGGTCTGACGGTTTCGATCGGCACTTATAAAAGCGGTCTGTTTTTGGGGCGCGCCAAGGATGTCATCGGTGCGCGTACCAACGTGGATATCGGAATCAAAATGTCCGAGCCAACGGTGTTTTTAGCACAGGCAGGCGATTTTAAACACATCTTAAGGGCGCGCCCCGGTACCTCTCATAAAGGGAATTACGGCTATATAACGGTGATGGGCGGCTCGCGCGAATATGCGGGCGCTGCCAAGCTTGCCAACATGAGCGCGGCGGCTCTGCGGGCGGGGTGCGGTGTCGCGCAGCTGGCCGTACCGGAGTCCGTCGCCAATGCGGTGGCACCGTATCTTCTCGAAAGCACGCTGTTACCGATCCCATCGGATGAAACGGGGCATATGCAATACGTTCCCACACTGCTTGATGCAATGCTTTCGCGGCAGGCGGCAATTGCGGTTGGTATGGGTTGGGGAAAATCTGACTCGCATGCCAAAATTTTAGAGTATCTTTTGCTAAACGGAAGCACGTCTCTCGTGATCGACGCCGACGGCCTCAACACCCTGGCGCTCATGGATAAAGAGATTCTTAAAAAAACGGCTTGCCACGTAGTGCTAACACCGCATCTGAAGGAATTTGAACGACTTTCGGGGCTTTCAATAGATGAAATTTTGAAGGACCCGATCACCCACGCGCGCACGTTTGCCAAGGAATACGGCGTTGTATTGCTGCTCAAGGGTGCGTGCACGGTTGTGACCGATGGGGCACGCACGGTTTTGGTAGATCGCGGCTGCGCGGGTATGGCGACCGCAGGGAGCGGTGACGTCCTCTCGGGAATCTTGGCGGGGCTTCTTGGTTACAATGACGTTAGTGTCGACACCGTTGCCTGCGGCGCCTTTGTCGCGGGGCTGGCGGGGGAATTGGCACAGGCCGATACCAACGCGATCAGTATGCTCTCCTCGGATACCGTGGCGCATATTGCTTCTGCGGTGTCTTTGATGGTTTGATGGCTTGAGGGTTTGAAGGTTTGTGGGGAGAGGGGGACTTCTTACGGAGAAGTCCCCCTCTCCCCACAAACCTCACCCTTCAAGACCATCACAAAAGAACACTCCCCCGAGATTGACGCCTTAACAACGTCAATCTCGGGGGGTGTGTGCGCTTCTGCGAAGCGCATTTTGGGTGAGGAAATTTCACCGAAAAGCATTAAAATGTCAAAACATTAGCTTGTCAACATCATCCAGCGAATCAAAAATGAAATCGGGGCGGTCAACGGGATCGGCCGCTTCCACGTCGGCAGGTTGGGTCTCGCCTGAATAAACGAGAACCGAGGTAATGCCGTGACGCTTGCCGAGTGCGATATCGGTATAGAGTCGGTCACCAAAAATGCACATCCGATCGCGGTCAACGCCCGTCGCCTCGCAGATCATTTGCGCGGTCTGGGGGTAGGGCTTGCCGAAATAGGTCGGTGTGACACCCGTAGACGCGGTGATGAACGCAGAGATCGCGCCGCTATCAGGGATCGGGCCGTTTTTGGTCGGGCAGTTAAAGTCGGGATGCGTGGAGAGGTATTCCGCGCCAAGACGAACCAAACGGCAGACGTTTTCCAATTTTTGATAGGTAAGGGTCGTGTCAAAGCTCGTAATGACGATATCGGCATCCTCACCGATGTCCACAAGATGGATGCCGTACCCTCGCATATTCTCCACAAGCTCATCCGTGCCCATCAGATACACGCGCTGCCCCTTGCGGTGACGTAGAAGAAACTCCGCGGTCACGTCGCCCGAGGTCATGATCTCGCTCTGTCGCGGATCAAAACCCATGCGGGTAAGACGGGTCAGGTAAAATTCGGGGGAGTGAGATGCGTTGTTGGTAAAGAAAAGAACCTTTTTTCCGTTGGCGCGCAGATTCTTGATAAAGCGGATCGCGTAGGGAAAAACGCTTTCGTCCAGATAGATCGTGCCGTCCATATCAAAGATAAAAAGCTCTTTTTCTTTGAGAAGGGAAATGTTCGGATTGGTAAAATTCATGCTTGGTCCTCCGTTTGTTGTTCTGCAATTATGATACCACAAAAATGGGGAAAGTCAACCCTTTGCGGGAAAATAGACAATTTTCCAATCAAAAAGTGAAAAAAGGAAAGAAAAAGCCAAAAAGAAATTCAAAAAAATAAAAAAAATAGAAAAAAAGTATTGCAATTTTGAAAGAGTTATGGTAAAATATTAAAAGTGATTGTGAGGTTTGGCAAATAACCAAACACGAAATAGAATTTTGGAGGTACACAATGATTTATTCTCTCGCAGCGGCTGCTACCAACACCGCAAAAAAGCTGACCACCTTTGATTGGCTCCAGTACGTTCTGGGCGGCGCACTGATCCTGTTTTCCGTGATCCTTGTGATCGTGGTCCTGTTCCAGTCCGCAAAGGATAGAAGACTGTCCGGTGCGATTGCCGGCGGTACGGATACCTTCTTTGGCAAGACCAAGGGCAAGACGATGGACAAGGTTCTTTCCAAGTTGACTATTGTGCTTTCCGTTATCATTGTTCTGATCACGGTTGCACTCAACATCGTTATCAGCTATTGGAACTAATAGGTGAATAAAAGAAACGGTCAAGCCTTGGCTTGACCGTTTCTTTATGTTCTTATTTGGCCTCCAGCTCGATGGATGCGGACACGATAAACTTTTTCACCGAGTCGATGATCTTTTCGCACTGGGGCTTGTTGTCGTAGGACTCACCGATAAAGGCGGGGGCAGAACCGATGTTCTTGAGCACGTAACGGTAGTTGTCAAACTTGTCGCGGTCAACAAAGAAGTTGCCGACGTAAGCCGCACGCTTGAAGGAGTCAACACCCTTGCGTGCCGCCGCCTCGGTTGCGTAGTAACGGCTGGAGTAGAGGATCTGACCGTTGTTGGCAAGGAGGTAGAAGGTGAACTGATCGTCCTCCTGACAGATCTCAAACTTACCCATTCTGGGAGCTGCCTTTTCAGCGGCCTCAACCGCTCTCCAGTCAATATCGTCGGGGCGACGCTTTGCGTTCTTTGCCAATTCAAAAGCGGCGATCGCCTCCTTGGAGGGGGCATAGCGCAGGATCTTGGCGTTGTTCGCAAACTTCTTTACGGACTCCACGCACTTCTGGCATTGATCCTTGGTCTTGTAGTTTTCACCGTAATACTTGCGCTCCAGGACGAAGCGGAAGCGGTCGTACTTGTCGCGGTGGATCTCAAACGTGCCCTCCGCAACTGTCTTTTTAAAGGTTTCGATGCCCTTGAGAGCACCCAGAATGGTGGTAAAGCCGGGGCTGTCGAACAGCACCTGACCGTTATTTGCGATCAGATAGAAATGGAAGCCGTCGACCTCCAATTCAAACTCATACTTACCAACTGCCTTGGAGGGGGAGCGCAGGATCTGCGCGTCTGCCTCTGCGATTGCCTGATCGAACGCCAGACGAACGTCCTCCTCGGATTTTATAAAGAAGGGCTTCGTTACGGGAACGGCCGTCGTATTGGGCTTTGCGGCCTTTGCGGGAGCCTTCGTAGGAGCCTTTGTGGGCGCTTTGGCAGGGGAAGCCTTGACAGCGGTTGCCTTGGGAGCTGCCTTTGCAGGTGCCTTCACGGGCGCTTTTGTGGGAGTGGCAGGAGCCTCGGCTGCAACGGGAACCTTTACGTCACGAATGGACGGCCCTTTCTTTTCAACAGCGGGCGTAGCCTCGACCTTTGCGTCGTTTTTCTTTTCATCTTTATTCTTTTTCTTAAAAAGTCCCATCATGACCTCCATATAATTTTATTTCTATGTTTATTTTATCACAAATTTTTTTTGATGTCAACCGCATAAAAAAAACTTTTGGCGTTTTTTGAGAAAAATATAACTATTATATCCATATGTCAACGCCGCGGAAAATATTTGTGATTCTTTAAGCATCGAGGGCAGCAAAGATCTCCTTCCAAACGGTTTCGTCCTGCGCCGTCATGCGGTTCCAATCAAAGGACGCAACGAAGGCGGCACGCTGCTCGGGTGTGGAGAGAAGTCCCTTGCGGAGCATTTTTCTTTGCATTTTCGTGTATTGTGCAAGATATTGCACGGCATCGGTGGTATAGTTGGGGTTGTGTCCCTTGTCGGGAACCTGCAAAAAGCGAATATTTTCTTTATCCGAAAGCCCCACCTTCAATAGATCAAAATGCGGATGTTTGCGGCACATTTGGTCGTTTTCCGAGTAAATTAAGAGCACTTTTGCGGTAGAGGCGGCAAGGGAATCCACCGCGTGAAAGTCTACAAATTTGGGGTTGGACGCACGCTCCAAATCCATCACCGCGCGGCGGTAGCCCTTGAGAAGCCCTGCGAAAAAGGAGTTGACAAGAGTTTCAACGGAAACAAAGCCCGACATGACCACAACGTGGGAGATTTCGGGATGAAGCGCGGAAATATTCAGCGTTGAAAAGCCGCCCCAGCTGTGTCCCATAACGGAGAGGTCAAGACCGTCAAATTGCGCGTCGCTCTTGATCTGGTTCAGGCAATCGTTCAGATCGCACAGAGATTGCGCCATACCGTTCGGTGTTTCACCGCCCGATTCCATGCAACCCGTGTGGTCGTAGGCAAATACGCGATAGCCGTGGCGGCAGAGCATTTCGATCTCCTTCATATAGGAGCGGTGACCGCCGAAAAAGCCGTGGTCAAAAATGATGAGCTGCGAGGGATCATACCCCTCATAGTGATAAATATACCCCTGCAAGGCGTGACCCGCCGAGGCGGTAAAGGGGTAGGGCGTGGCAGAGAGACCGGGGAAATCCTTTGCCGAAAAATAATACGCGAGCCCCGCATCGTCACAGCGCGTGTACGCCATACCGCGATACATTCCAAGCACTTGCTTTTCAAAAATCATAATTGCCTCCCACTCTGACGCGGCAACGCCGCATCGAATCATCTATATTATATCATATCGGATCAACAAAATCAAGGGAGCAACGCGCGACTTTTTGAAGCGGCTAAGACGTCACAGACAGTCCCGCACCTAAAATGATCTGAAATATTACTTTTTTTTCAAAAAGCCATTGACATATTCACTAAAATGTGGTATCATATACACAGAATAATTATGCAACTTTACGCGATTTCTGTATCAAACGCGAAAAGTTGCTTTTTTGATCCTTACCGAGAAAGAGAGGAAAGTATGAATAAAAAATACAGACTGTCCACCACGCTGGATATAGATGACCTTTTGATGGAATGTACGAGCTACGCCATCAAGCTTGCAAACGAAAAGTACAAATTCGATCCCCCCATGACGATGTACGAAAAAGACCGCTGGGGAAAGATCGGCAAGAGAATCGACAGCATTTACCCCTATTTTAACGATGCCGAATTTTACCGTACACAGCCCGTATACGAGGGTGCCAAGGAATTTGTGCGTCGGTTGAGCCAAATGACCGAGGTGTTTGTCTGCACCGCCGTGCCGCCGCAGTTTATGGGAATCCGCGCGCAACGGATCATGGAGGAATTTCCCGAGATCCCCATCGACCACATTTATATGGGCGCGCGCAAGGATAACATCCACACGGATATTCTGTTCGACGACGCAATGCACAACATCCTGAATTCCAGTGCCAAATATCCCGTATTGATGCGTCGGCCGTGGAATCAGGAGGCAACGGGCATGCTCGCGGTCAACCATTACGATGAATTTTTGAAGATCGTGGAGATCATCGCGGCAAGCTATTCCACCAATCCCGGGGAGAACGATCCGAAGGAGTCCGATATCGTTGTGTTGGTCGGGCCGTCCGGCACGGGAAAATCCAAGATTGCCACGCGTTTTCTTGCGGAACACGAAAACTTCCAAAAGTTGCCCGGCTATACGACCAAGGATCCCACGGCGTTGGAGGAAAACCCGTGGTATCAGTATGTTTCCGTGGAGGATTTCCGCGCCATGTGCAACAGCGGAGAGATGCTGCAATCCACCATGTATGCAGGGCACGGATATGGCTCCAAAAAAGCGGATATCGAAGCAATTCTCGCAAGCGGCAAGCGTGTTTTGACAACGATGGATATTTGCGGCGCCATGTCGCTCAAAACGCAATTCAAACACGTGACGACGGTTTACACCAAGCGCGAAAAGCGTGCGTTGATGGCAAATATCATCAGCAAAAATTCCTCGGTCGAGGATAAGGTCAACCGCCTGTTGGCCTTGGAATACGTAGACAAAAACGCGGCGCTTTGCGACTACGTGATCAGCTTTGACAATTACGACGACGCGCTTGGCAGGCTGAACAAAATACTAAAATAAAAGCACATAAAAAAGGGGAGTGAACCGCGGCTCACTCCCCAATGCTATCCATTATTTACCGAAGTATCTCTCAAGGAGTCCCTTGAACGCCTTGCCGTGGCGAGCCTCGTCGCGTGCCATTTCGTGAACGGTGTCGTGGATGGCGTCGAGATTGAGCTGCTTTGCCATCTTTGCAAGCTCGAATTTGCCGGCGGTCGCGCCGTTTTCAGCCTCTACGCGAACGGTCAGGTTCTCTTTGGTGGAGGTGGAAACGCACTCACCGAGCAGCTCTGCAAACTTTGCTGCATGCTCTGCTTCCTCATAAGCCGCCTTTTCCCAGTAAAGACCGATCTCGGCGTAGCCCTCTCTGTGAGCCACTCTTGCCATTGCCAGATACATACCAACCTCGGTGCATTCGCCCTGGAAGTTCGCGCGCAGACCCTCAATGATCTCAGCGGGAGCATCCTTTGCAACGCCAACGATGTGCTCGGCAGCCCAAGTCATTTCAGCGGACTCAACAACCTCTTCAAACTTTTCACCGGGTGCCCGGCACAGGGGGCACTTTTCGGGACGTACGTCAGACTCAACAATCTCACCGCAAACGGTGCATCTCCATTTTTTCATATGTGTATCTCCTTATTTTATATGTCGGGCGGACGTGTCCGCCTGTGCTTTTATTGTAACATAATTTTATGATGCTGTCAACTGATTTTAAACAGATTTTTTTACAAAATGTTTGGCAAAACGGCTTGACAAAGGAACGGTTTTCGGGTACAATTTTTAGTAGAAGTAACGAGAAAGCGAGGGAAGTGCTTGATGGTCGAGAAATTGAATAAAAAACGTGAAAAGAAGAAGGATATCGAGCTGCTTCTTTCGATTTTTTTTATTGTCATGGGCGTGTTTGTGTTGCTTTTGACGACAGTCACGCTTCTGCGCGTTGTATTGGGTCCCGAGCCCGACCCCACAACGCCAACCACCGCGCCGCAAGGACCCATCACACCGCCCACCCCCACAAATGCGATCTTTACGGGCGGCAAGCTTGAACAGCTCCCACACGTCACGTCAAGCACAGCTGACGCGACCGCCGATATCAAATCCAACTATGCTGTTTTGATCGACGCGTCCAGCGGTGAGATTTTAGCGCAAAAGGGTGGGGACGCGCGCTTCAATCCCGCGTCCATGACCAAGGTCATGACCCTGATCGTGGCGTGCGAATACCTGACGGACGCAGACCTCGATCGCAAGCTGCAGCTTTCGCAGGCGGCGCACGATTACATGAGCACGGGCGCATATGCGGGCGCATCGACCTCTTTTATTAAGCAGAGCATTTACTTGAACGACTTCGCATCGGTCAAGGATGTCTTGTATGCCATTGGCATTGCCTCGGCGGCGGACGCAACCTACTTGATCTGCGTGGACGTTGCGGGCTCGGAGGCGGCATTCGTGGACCGGATGAACCAAAAGGCGGCCGCTTTGGAGCTTACGAACACGCACTTTGACAACGCGATCGGGCATGAGAGCGAAAACAACTATACCACGGCTGCCGATATGGCGGCGATTATGGCGTATGCGCTTCAGTGCGACCTGATCCGCGACATCCTTTCTTACGATCAAACCTATGCGTGCCCGGTCTATCGGGATGCCGAGGGCACACTCTATCCCGACAATTATCATTGGTATCTCAACAGCTCCTTGTTCAATACGAACCCGGAAGCGTCCAGCCGTTTTAAGGCGTATAAAACCTACTACGAAAAGGATTTTGCGCTGAAGTCCGCGACCTTCGGCGGCGGAAAAACGGGCACGCTCGGTGATGGGAGCCCAAGCGATCCGTGGATCTATTCCCTGGTATCCTACGCCACGCAGGACGGCAAAACCTACATTGCCGTAACGGGGGAAACGAATACGGGCGGCTTTGTGATGCGCGACGCCCAGGTGCTTTACGACAATTACATCAAATAAAATATCCCTCCTTGTGCTTTTTGCATATACTGCAAAGAGAAAATGCAAGGAGGGCTTTTTTATGCTGATCACAAAACCTTACAACCGCGAGCGTGCCGTGGAATATGCTCGCACGTGGGCTCTGCGCCGCAATCCGCTTTTTATTGATTTTACGGGCATTGGTGGAAACTGTACCAATTTCGTTTCCCAAGCGGTGTTGGCGGGGAGCTGTACCATGAACTACACGCCCGATTTCGGGTGGTATTACATCTCACCCGAGGAGCGTGCCCCCGCTTGGAGTAGCGTGGAAGCGTTTTATGATTTTATCACGGGGCAGGGGGCTTTCCCGGAGCAGAACGGCGGTGCGGGGCCCTTTGCGCGCGAGGTGGCGCGTGAGGAGGCTGTGGTTGGAGACGTTGTGCAGTATGCGACAGCGGACGGGGACTGGTATCATACGGTTTTGATCACCCTGATCGAGAACGGTGAGATCTACGTCAGCGCACAGTCCGACGACGCGCTCGACCGTCCGATCTCGTCCTACAATTTTGCGTCCGCACGGTTTCTCCATATTGAGGGCGTTCGCTTTGATCTTTCCGACGACGCCTGCTTCGAGGTGTTGCTGAACGGGGGAGTTTGAATGGAAGAAGAATTGTAGGGAGAGGGGGAGCTTTTTAAGGAAAAGCTCCCCCTCTCCCCACGCCCCTCACCCCCTAAAACCTTCCCATAAGGGCACGCCCCGCGCGTTTGTGTCTCAACAACACAAACGCGCTGCGCGTGTGCGCTTCTCTGAAGCGCATTTGGGGGTCAGAGTAAACAATCTGCCTCTGCCGAACAACGCAGCAACATGATTACGTGCGAGCGAGCGGCAGCGAGCTATAGGCGAGCGACGTAGAAACAGAGTCTGTACAAAAGAAAGACTTTCACCACGCACAAGCAATAGAGGGCGCACTATGTCGTGCGTTCTCCTATGGGAAAGCAATAACATGTTTGGTGAAAGTTTTTGAAGAGAGCGCGAGAGAAACTTTTTTCAAAAAGTTTCTCTCGCAAAAAACTCTTACAAACTATCAATCAACCCACAAAGGTTGTACACCACACGCTGAGGATCGCGCCACCAGTCCATGCTCCAGATACGGCGGATGGTCCAGCCGCGGGACTCAAGGTATTTCTGGCGGTGGTAATCGCGTTCACGCGCGGAGGAGGGAACGCTGTAGAGCTTTCCGTCGCACTCGATGCCAAGCACGTACTTGCCGTTTTTACGTACGGCAATGTCGATGCGGTAGCCGCCGATGCCAACCTGCGTGTCGATCTCGTATCCCTTTTCGCGGAGCGCGTCGGCAACCTTTTGAGCAAACTCGGTTTCCAGAGGCGCCGCCACGATGCCGTAGCTCTCACCGAAGGAGCGGAGGATGATCTCGGCCTCCTCCTTGTTACCGCTGCTGACGGCAAAGGCATATTCAAGATACTTCTTAAGAATCTTCGGGCCGTCGTTCTTCGCGTCGTCAAGAGACAGCTCGGAGGGGCGGAAGGAGGTCACGATATGGATCTTCTTCTTGGCGCGGCTGATGGCAACGTTGAGGCGGTTTTCGCCGCCCTTCTGGTTGAGCCAACCGAAGTTGTGGACGAGCTTACCGGAGGCATTCTTGGCGTAACCGATGGAGAACACGATCACATCGCGCTCGTCACCCTGTACGCTTTCAATATTTTTAATGAACAGACCCGTGTCCTCACCGTTGTCCTTGCGCGCCATTTCGGCACGGACGGCAGTGGCAAATTTCGGGTTCTTCACGCCTTCCTCGTCGATCACGTCGTAGATCATGTCGCGCTGGGAGGCGTTGAACGCGATGATACCGATGGTTTCATTCTCGCGCCGTGTCTCAAAGAACTCTTTGAGGAGACGAACGACCTCCTCGGCCTCCTTGCGGTTGGCGCGTCCGAGCCACGTAGCACCGCTGACCTGATGCACCTCGATCGGAGGCTTTTCGGGCGTGTCGGTGTTGGGGGCTACGAACAGACGACCCTTATAGAAGGCGTAGTTGGAGAAGTCGATCAATTCCTCGTACTTGGAGCGGTAGTGCGTGTTGAGCAGCACGTCGGGATAACGGAAGCGCGCGAGGTCCAAAAGGCTTTCCTCCTCAAGCGCTGCCGAAATCTCCGCGTCCTCGTCGAGCAGATCCTCCATTTCAAAGCGTCCGTCACCAAGACTGGAGGGGCGGAGCTGCTTGTGGTCGCCCGCGATCACGACCTTTTTGGCGCGAACCAGAGAGGGGATCGCGCGCTCGATATAAAGCTGCGATGCCTCGTCGAAGATCAACAGATCGAACAGATCGTTCTGCTGGGGCAGAATTTCGGAAACCGCGTCGGGTGTCATGAGCCATACCTTGATCGCCTTAAACAATTCAAAGTCGAACTTCTGAATGAACTTGCCAACGCTTGAGCGACGGCGGCTTTCGATCGCGCGGCGGATCTCGCCATAGCGCTTGGAGGTCTTGATATACTGAATATCCTCGGAGAAGAGCTTTGTAATACGCTGACGCGCCAGATTCTTCTTGATCTGAATGTTGTTTTCGATCGAGGAGATGATCTTGTCGAAGGAATCAAGCTTGGGGATGAGCGTGCGGTTTTCACTCTCAAACTTTTGAATGTACTCAAAGAGAATGGTGTTGTAGAGCTCGTCGTTCCACTCGCTCACCGTGCCACCGCAGATCTTGTGCACCTTGCGCAGTGCCGTCAGATAAAGCGTTTCGTTGGCGGTAAGACTGTTGACAACGGGCTTGAGATTTGCGTATCCCGCAGTAAACTCCTTCAAGCTCTGCTTGACCGCCTCGGGCTGCTCCATCATCAAGCGAACGAGGTAAGAGCCCGCAACCTTGCCAAAGTAATCCTTGGTCAGGGCCTGAATATCCTTGGTAAGGCGTCCCTTGGAGCTCATACGGGCAAAGAAGGGGCGGTTTCTCCATTCGTCGATCTTGAGGATCATCTCGTCGATTGCGTCGGAGAAAAGGATCAGATCGTAGTTGGACAGATCGTCCTTCATCTTAAGGAACCACGGATAGCGCTCGATGGTGAGCTGATAGTGGTCAAGGCTGTTGGTGAGCTGCCCGTTTGCGAATCTCTTGTGGATCGCGTTGACCTCGTCGTATTTCAGCGCGAGAAGCTCCTCTGTCAGCACCGTGCGAATGGTTTTGTAGGTCTTGATCTGCTCGTGGTTTTGCAGATTGACGCGGCGGTTCTCCATGTACAGGTGATAGGGGGGAATGCCGAACTCGCCGGGCGTGAAGAGCTTGTTGGCAATCAATTCAAGCGTTGCCACGTCTGCGTCGATCTCTGCCGAAATGGGGGAGAGGTCGGGCGCCTCGAGGGGTACGTTTGCGTCGGTATCACCAAGCAGCTTTTCCAATTGCGCGTAGAACAGATTTTTGTTGTTGGCGTCGTCCATCATCATCGCGTAGCGCGAGAGATTGCCAAGGCGCGAATAAACGACGTCCAAAGCGGTCTTTTTCTCGGAGACCATCAAAACGGTCTTGCCCTGATCGACGAACTGCGTGATCAGGCTGGTGATGGTCTGGGATTTACCGGTGCCGGGAGGACCCTCCACGACCAGCTCGTCCTTGGTATTCAGCGCGTGGAGGACCGCCTCCTGCGCCGAGTTGAGCGCGTTGATATAAACCAACGAATTCTCGGGGATCTCCAGCTTTTTTCCGGGGCTGTTCAATTCCTCCTGGCGGGAGGTGTGATCCGAATAGAAATCAATCGCGCCGTAGTCGGAGACAAGGTCGGAGACCAGACGGTTAATGAGCCCTTTGTTGAGCAGCTCCTCAAAATCACGCTGGATCGCGTTGGAATACGCGGGGAACTTACCGATCACAATGTTATGCACGAGCTTCAGCGTGCCTCGCGTGTAGTGCGGGAAGGATTCACCGGGGTACTCGGTGAACCTTTTGAGCTCGTCGCTGTCGTACTCGATGCGGATATCGTTCTTTTCGTAAAAATCAAGAAGATTTTGCAGGAAGGTGTCGGGGTTGACCTCCTCCAACACACAGTCGGGCAGCGGCGTGGTCAGACTGTTGAACTTGTCGTGCGCCAGGATCATTGTGCCGTTGTAGAGCACGTCGCGTGTGGGGTCGGGCTTGACCGTGATGTTTGAGGTGGAGCGGTCAAGTGTTACGGGAAAGAGGCAGAGCGGTGCGCGCAGCCCGAACTCACCGTTCACAAGGCAGCCCTGTACAAAGGGATAGCCGATATAAAGGTCGTTCTGACCCTTGTCACGCATGTCGCGCACGGTCTCGCGGATCAGGGCTACCAGATTCTTGTAGCGCTCGCGCGCGGGATTGGTGCGCGGCAGATCTTGATCGGCCGCCTCCGCAATAACGGTTTCTCCCGTGGCGTTGAACAGAAGCTCCAAGGGATTGTAGCGTCCCGTGGAGTCAAACAGATCCACAGCATATTTGGGAGAGAGCTTGGGGAGAAAGAGCATGCGATTGCTCTTGTTGATATTGATCAGCTTTTTGGAGAGCTCGCGGAGCGTTCCCTCAACGTCAGCCTGCGTGCGAGGCTCGGTTTCGATCTGCTCGGGGCAGAGCAGATCCAAAAAATCCTCTGCGTAATTCTCCACAAAGGCCTGTCCGATCCCCGCGATCGAGCGGAAATCCGACGGCTTACGCGGCATTAGACGCACCATTTCGTGAATCGCCTCATCGGGGCAGACCACGGGCGTGCGTCCGGTCTTTCTTTTTTCACGGTCGCGGATCCTTTGCCTCAGGGCAAACAGATCCTCCAAAAGTCCGTTCGGAGCTTGTTGCATTTGCGCGTTATCCTTCTTTCTTCTAATGTTAGATATATATATTCATCATACAGTATACCATATTTTCGCAAAACCGTCAAGGCGTTTTTCAAAGTTCAACGATAGAAAGTTACAGCATTTTTCGACCGATCCTTTGTGCTTTTTTTCAAAAAAAGGAGCTTTTGAGAGGGGATTGATCGCCATGGCTCGAATATGGCGAAAAAAAGTTGAAAAAATTGAAAAAAATCGAAACTTTTTTTCAAAAACCCCTTGCGCATTTGTGAAAAATAGTATATAATATAGTTGCGCAGTGGTGGAAAGTGGAGCGAAATGTTTTAAAGTGGAGCAAATCGCACACGCAAACCACAAATCGAACGGATTTTGAAAGGAAAGGAGATCACAGATATGCTCGGTGGTGAATACCGTCACGGCTTGGACGCAAAAAACAGAATTTTTATCCCCGCAAAGCTGCGCGAGGAGCTTGGTGCTGCCTTTGTGATCGCCAAGGACATCCGTGAGAAATGCCTTAAGGTATATTCGCTGGCAGGGTGGGAGGCCTACATCGCACCGCTCCGCGAGCAAAAGAGAAAGCTTTCCGAAAAGATTATGCGCTTCCTGCATGCCTCCATGGCGCAGGCAACGCCCGACTCGCAGGGCCGCGTCGTGCTTCCCGTAGAGCTTGTCGAGCATGCGGAAATTGAAAAGGAGACCGTGATCGTCGGTTGCGGCGATTATGCCGAGATCTGGGCAGAGAGCGTATACGATCAGCTCAAGAGCGAGATCGACGTTTCCGAGCTTATTGACGAGCTCGAGGAGCTGGGACTCTGATTTTATAAATGAAGGGAATGAATGGAATGGAGGAGCAGATCAATTTTTCGCACCGTTCAGTGCTCTTGGATGAATGCATCGAGGCTCTTGCCATTCGTCCCAACGGAATATACGTGGACGGAACTGCAGGCGGTGCGGGGCACAGTAGTGTCATCGCTTCGCATCTTGGTGCGGGCGGCAAGCTGTTGGCGCTCGATCAGGACGAAACCGCAGTCAAGGTTGCAACCGAACGCTTGTCGCGCTTTGGTGAGCGCGCAGAGGTGGTGCATACCAATTTTTGCAATATCGCGCAGGCGTGTGCCGAGCGCGGGATCGAGCGCATCGACGGGCTCCTTCTCGACCTTGGCGTATCCTCGTATCAGCTGGATACGGCAGAGCGTGGCTTTTCCTACAGAGCCGATGCACCGCTGGATATGAGAATGGACGTAAACAATCCGATCACAGCACAAAAAATCGTTAACGAATACAGCGAGGAGGATCTTCGCAGGATCTTCTTTGAATACGGTGAGGAGCGTTTTTCCTCACGCATTGCATCAAACATTGTTCGCGCACGCGAATCGGCACCGATTAAGACCACCGGGGAACTGGTCGAGATCATTAAACGCTCGGTTCCTGCGCCCGCAGGTAAGGGCGGACACCATCCGGCAATGCGTACGTTTCAGGCTTTACGCATTGAAGTGAACGCAGAGCTGGATGTGATCGCACCCGCGATCAAGTCCGCCGTTAGCCTGTTAAATCCGGGAGGACGGATCGCGATCATCACCTTCCATTCCTTGGAGGATCGTATCGTCAAGCAGACCTTCGCGTCGCTCACGGGCGGTTGTACCTGCCCCAAGAGCTTTCCCGTATGCGTCTGCGGAAACCGCCCGAAGATCAAGCCGGTCAACCGCAAGCCTATTTTGCCGAGTGAGGCGGAATTGGCAGAGAATCCGCGCTCGCACAGCGCAAAGCTGAGAGTTGCGGAAAAGCTGTAACAAGAAATTTCAGGAAAGGAGTCGGATTCATGAACACCGCCGTCAAGGAAGCGCCCACGGCTTTTACCGTAGAGGTCAGCGCAAGCGAGCAGATCAACGCCATTGCGGCGTCCTTTTCTGCGCGCGGACTTTCTCGTGCGGTGCATACGGAGTGCGAGGCGCAAGAGACGCGCGAGGCGCAAACGCGTGCGGACGAGCCGCGCTGCTATCGCCTGACCGATGGCTCTGTGGCGTACTATCGCCACGGCAAGGACACCATGTCCTCCGACGATCTTCTTTCCTATATTAACGATACGCGCGCGATGCGCACGCGTAACGCGGATTTTTTAAGCCAAATCCCTGATGATGACGCCGTAATGGCGGGGGAGGGAGAAAAGGCACTTTGCGTGGCGGTACGCCACGAAGAGGAGCCGCACGTCAAGGAAAAGCTGATGGCCATCCCGGCGCGCGCGATGGCGCTGCCGCGCCGCGCGATCGAAACGGTGCGTACGTCTCATCACACCTGGTTTAACAGTGAAAAGGCGGACACAACGGCGGAATCCCGTCGATTCCCGCTGTCGGCCCTGGCGGCCATCATCACCGTGGCGATTTCCTTGATGCTGATTGTGGCAGGTGCCGTCATGATCACCGCGGGCGAGCGCGAGGTCGATGCGCTGACTCTGGAGGTGGAGGCGTTGAACGAGGACTTGAACGAGCTGGATTCCGACATCAACGTCAACACAAATCTGCTCCGTATTCGCGGCTTTGCGGTCAGCGAATTGGGCATGGTGAGCGAGGATTATTTGAAGATGGAATACCTGTCTGTCGAAAAGGGTGATTCGATCGAGGTATATGAGGAGGAAGCGGAGAGTCGGGTCGGTCTCTCCACGCTCCTGAGCGCGATCGGCATCAGATTCAAATAACGGCGGTGCGGTCATAACGTGGCCGCACAGCGCATAGAATGAATAGGACAAGAGGGCAAACACGATCAGTTTTCGCTCTTTCTGAATCAACGGAAAGGAGCCGACGAATGGAAGAAAAAGACCCCCAAAACACAAAGAGCAACGGCAATCTTCATCCCAAGGTAGTACACCGCGCGGCGGTTCTGCTGGGGCTTGCTGTGTTGCTCTTTTCCGCGCTTTTAGTGCGGGTTTTCGTCCTGCAGACCTTTCAGCATAGCCACTATAAGGAGAAGGTGCTCTCGCAGATCACCACCGAATCCCGCGTCAATGCAACGCGCGGAAACATCTACGACGCCAACGGAGCACTCCTTGCAACAAACGTCACGACCTACCGCGTTTTCATCTCGCCCTCAAGCATCAAATCGGCACAGAGCGAGCAGGATCAAAGCGGCACGGGAGTACGGCTTGATACCTTGATCGCGGAGAACTTATCCACCATTTTGAAGGTCGAATACGACTTCGCACTCAAGCAGACCACCTATACAAGCGTCCTGGACCGCACGATCAAGCGTGAGGTGAGCGAGGAGGACGCAACACGCGTTCGCGAATTTATCGCGGAATACGGGCTTGAGCAGATGATCTATCTCGAAAGCACGCACAGCCGTTACTACCCCTATTCCGATCTGGCGTCTCACACGCTGGGCTTTACGGGAAGCGACGGAACGGGCCTTTACGGGCTTGAATATTACTATGACGAAATGCTGGCGGGCACCGACGGACGGTACGTGACCGCGCGCGACGCGCAGGGAAACGAGATGCCCTTTGGCTATAAGGAATATATCGAAGCGCAGGACGGCTATAACGTCAACACAACGATCGACGTATTCGTGCAATCGGCCCTTGAGGAGCAGCTTGCGGCGGCGTACATTGATTCGAATGGCGCAAACCGTGCGGCGGGGATCGTGATGAACGTCCACACGGGCGAGATCCTTGGCATGGCGGTCTATCCCGACTTTAACCTCAACGCGCCGCGCGAGCTGGACGACCAATCGCTCTCCAAGCTTGCCTCCAGTGGCTTTGACCTTAACAGCGACGAATACCTTTCTCTCAAGCAGGAGCTGCAGGTCAATATGTGGGGCAATAAGGCGATCACCGAGTCGTATATCCCCGGCTCGACCTTTAAGGTTATCACCGCCGCCATGGCAGTGGAGGAGGATCTGGGGATTCTTAACAAGACCATTCGTTGCGTGGGCTATTACAAGCCCTGCGGTCAGACCGTTCGCTGTCACAAAACGGGCGGACACGGCTCCCTGACCTTTGCCGAGGGGATTCAGCAATCCTGCAACCCGTGGCTGATGCAAATCGGCGAAGCCCTCGGACGAGATACCTTTTACAGCTATCTCAAGGCGTTTGGGTACTTAAAAAAGACGGGCATTGACCTGCCCGGAGAGGGAAGCAGCCTATTTGCTACCGAGGAAGCCTTTACCGATCTTGACCTTGCGATTTACGCGTTCGGTCAGAACTTTAACGTCACGCTCATTCAGCAGATCACCGCGATCAGCACAGTGGCAAACGGTGGATACGTTGTCAAGCCGCACTTGGTTTCAAGCGTGACCGACCAAAACGGAAATAAAGTCTATTCCTTTGATACAAGCGCGCGCCGTCAGGTGATCAGCGAAGCGACCTGTGCCCGCGTGGCGGCCATTCTTGAAGAGGGCGTTTCGGGCAACGGAGGCGCGAAAAACGCATACGTTGCGGGTTATCGCGTGGCCGCAAAGACCGGTACGTCCGAGAAAAAGGACGCGGGGAGCGTTGGCGAGTACGTTTGCTCGACCGTCGCGTTTGCGCCCGCAGACGATCCGCAATACGCGATCATTATCATCGTTGACGAGCCCTCAAGATCGGGACGCACGCCCTACGGAAGCACCGTGGCGGCGCCTTACGTCGGTAACGTTCTTGAAATCATCCTTCCGTATCTTGGCGTGGAGGCGGTTTACACCGACGCGGAGCTTGCGAAAAAGACCGTCACCGTCCCCGATCTCCGTTTTTGCACGGTGTCGTGGGTCAAAAAGAATTATCCCCACCTGAATCTGGAGGTGATCGGCAACGCCGACGGCATGATCTACAAGCAGTATCCCGAGGTGGGAACGGTTGTGGAAAAGGAAACCAACCGTATCATCGTCTATACCGAAAGCGGAGCCGACCTGGAAACGACCACTGTTCCAAACGTCAAGGGGATGACCGCCAAGGCGGCCAATCAGACCCTGATCAACGCAGGGCTGAACATACGGATCCTCGGAACCTCCTCGCACTTAGGCGGTGAAACGCCAAAGGCGTACCTGCAATCCATTGAAGCGGGCACCGTGGTGCCGAAGGGAAGTGTGATCGAGGTCTATTTCCGCGAGGAGGACGGCCTTGAGGACTATGACGAGGCATGGAATCCTTGGGAGGACGTTGGCCTCGGCACGTAAATGACAGAGCACTCTGTCGGGAAGTTCAAAAAAATTTCCGACGGGGGTAGCTTATGAAGCTGAAATTACTTTGCGATGGCGCGGGGATCGTGTGTCCCAAGCAGTTTTTGGAAACGGAGATCACGGGGATCGCTTCGGATTCCCGACGCGTCACAAAAGGCAGTATATTCGTGTGCTTGCGAGGAACACAAGCGGACGGACACGATTATATCCAAGCGGCGATCGAGCGTGGCGCGGTCTGTATCCTAACCGACCGCTATGCCGAGGACGTGCCGCACAAGGGCGCGATCCTCTTGCGAGCTGCCGACACGCGTCGCGCGCTCTCATACCTTTGGAACACGTGGTACGGCTTTCCCGCAAAGCGTCTTAAGCTCATCGGTGTGACGGGCACGAACGGAAAAACAAGCGTCACACATATGCTCCGAGCGATCCTTGAGGCCTCGTTGTATAAATGCGGGCTGATCGGAACGCTGGGCTGCGAGGTCGCGGGAAAGGGGATTGATTCCGCGTCCGACAATGCGCTCGCGAGTATGACCACTCCCGACCCCGAGGTGCTCTATCGGGTGCTTTCGGAAATGGCGGAGTCTGGTGTGGAGTACGTTGTGATGGAGGTCTCCTCGCACGCTCTGGCGCTTGGGAAGATCGCGCCACTGCAATTTGAAGCAGCAATTTTTACCAACCTGACCCCCGAGCATCTGGATTTTCACCATACGATGGAGCACTATGCCGATGCAAAGGCAAGGCTTTTCGAACAGGCGCGGATCTCGGTGATCAACGGAGACTCTCCGTACGCCGCAATGCTTTCGGAGCATGCAAAGGGAAGATGTATCACCTGCACAGAGCGGGATCGCGATGCCGATTACGCAGCAGAGGACATTTCCTTGCGGCAGGACGGAGTCAGCTACCGCTTGCGTTCCTTGCGAACAAGGCTGATGCTCTCCTGTCCCTTGCCGGGAGCCTTCAGCGTAACCAATTCCATGCAAGCGGCGATCTGCGCGTTGGAGCTTGGCTGCTCACCCGCCGTGATCAAGGCGGTACTGGGCTCACTTCCGCCCGTCAAGGGGCGGATGGAACGCGTGCGACTGGGGATCGACGCTGATTTTAAGGTGTTGATTGATTACGCGCACACCCCCGACGCAATGGAAAAAAGCCTTCGCACCGCACGGGAGCTTGTGGGGCGCGGCGGAAGGCTTACGGTGCTGTTTGGATGCGGCGGTGACCGCGACCGAACCAAGCGCGCCGTGATGGGGCGGATCGCGTCCGAGCTTGCGGACGAGGTGATCCTGACCTCGGATAATTCAAGAAGTGAGGAGCCCGAGGAGATCATCGCACAGATCCGCGCGGGCATGACAGAGAAAGAACCGATTGCCACCGTGCTTGACCGTCGCGAGGCGATCCGATGGGCGGTCGCACGAGCCGAAAAGGGGGATTTGCTCCTTCTTTGCGGCAAGGGGCATGAGGAATATGAGATCGGAAAAGAGGGAAAACGACCGTTTTGCGAGTGTGAGATCGTGCAGGCGGCGTTTCTCGGACGGAAAAATAACCGAACGGAGCCAACGACATGAAGATTCAATTTCACAATCGAAGCTATACTGCACGCGCGTTGGCAGAGATGTCGGCAGGGTCGCTGCACACCGAGGAGCTGGGTGACATTGCCGTACGCGGGCTTTGCACCGATTCCCGTGAGGCGGATGCCGAAACCGCCTTTGTTGCGATGCGCGGCGAGCGTGTTAACGGACACGATTATATGGAAAGCGCACTGGCAAACGGTTGCCGTTGCTTTATTTGCGAACGAAATATCCAGCCCGTGGCGGATGCCAATGCCGCCGCCGTGGTTGTGGGAGACAGCGAAATGGCGCTCTCGCGCTTGGCGGACGCCTATCGCAGAACGCTGACCCATAAGACTGTTGCCGTTACGGGAAGCGTGGGCAAAACGACCGCCAAGGAGATGATCGCGGCGGTGCTCTCACGCGCGAAAAAAACCTACAAATCCGAGGGAAATCATAATAGCGTCGTCGGCATGCCGCTTTCTATGCTCGAAACTCCCGCTGATACTGAGGTTTCGGTGCTGGAGATGGGCATGAGTGCGTTTGGCGAGATCGAGCGTATGTCGATCACCGCACAGCCCGACGTTGCCGTCATTACCAATATAGGCTCGTCGCATATGGAAATGCTCGGCAGCCGCGAGAACATCTGCCGCGCTAAGCTCGAGATCCTTTGCGGGCTTGCCGACGGCGGAACGCTGATCCTCAACGGAGATGAACCGCTGCTTGCAAACGTCAGCGGAAAAAGTTACCAAACGCTTTATGTGTCGCTTTCACGGCAGAACGCAGACTTTTTTGCACAAAATATCCGTATCGACCTTGATTCCACACGCTTTGACGTGGTATGGAAGGGCGGCGTTTGCCGTGATCTCGAGCTTCGCGTGCCGGGGCGTCACAACGTTTACGCGGCGCTATACGCGTTTGCGACGGGTATTCTGATGGGACTGGATACGGAGCAGATCCGAGAGGGGCTTTTGGATTTTGAAGCTGCGGGAATGCGGCAAAACCGCTATTCTGTAAAGGATATTACCGTGATCGAGGATTGCTACAACGCGTCTCCCGAATCCATGATCGCGGCTTTGGACGTTCTTCGGCTGTATTCCCTGCAAGCAGGTGGCAGAAGCATTGCCGTGCTTGGGGATATGCTGGAATTGGGAGAGGGAAGCAGTGCCGCGCACCGCAAGGTTGGCGCGCACTTGGCCGATTGCGGGATCGACGACCTGATTGCCGTAGGGCTTGAGGGCGTGCAGATCTCCACGGGCGCGATGCAGCGCGGGATGTCTCCGTCGCGCATGGTGCGTGAGAATGACCGCGACGCGATCGAACGGATTGGCAATGCTCTGCTTGAGCGACTGCGCCCGGGCGACACGGTGCTGTTCAAGGCGAGCAGATCGGTACGCCTTGAGCGCGTGATCGCATATTTGAAGGAACATTATTAAAGGACAGAGGAGAGGGGACCCGATATGACCGAATTTACCATTACGTTTGCCGTGGCAACGGTTGCCGTGTTTTTGCTGACCGTTCTGGCGGAGCATATCATGATCCCGATCCTGCGCTCGCATAAGCTCGGACAAAAGATCCTTGACATCGGCCCCCGTTGGCACAAATCCAAGGAGGGAACGCCGATCATGGGCGGCATCGGCTTTATTTTGGCCGCGCTCATCGTCATGGCTATCTTCTTTATCGTGCAGGCCGTCAAGGGTACGGCTGCCTATTACGTTCCCTTGGCGTTGACGCTGGCCTTCGCGGTCGGAAACGGCGCGATCGGCTTTGTGGACGATTACTGCAAGCTGGTCAAAAAGCAGAATGAGGGACTTACACGCAAGCAAAAGACCGCGCTACAATTGGCAATCGCAACGGCGTACGTCGCAACCATGGTCGCAATGGGGCACATGGATACCGCGATCACCCTGCCTTTTACCGGTTACGTCTGGGATATGGGCTGGTTCTATTATCCCGCGGCGATCATCGTGCTGTACGGTGTGATCAACGGTGCAAACTTTACCGATGGAATCGACGGACTTGCATCCACGGTTTCCTGCGTGATCGGCGTGTTTCTGGCTATTCTCGCGTTCACCGCGGTAAGCTGGATGCTCTCCATGCTCTCCGCGATCCTCATCGGGGCAACCCTTGGATTCCTGATCTACAATTTCCACCCCGCCCGCGTATTTATGGGTGACACGGGCTCGCTCTTTTTGGGGGCGCTCGTCATCGGTGCGGCATTTGCCGCGGGGCAGGAGATCGCGGGGCTTTTCATTTCCTTGCTCTTTATTCTTGAGCTGCTCTCCAGCGGCTTGCAGATCGTTTATTTCAAGCTGACGCACGGCAAGCGCCTGTTCAAAATGGCGCCCTTCCACCATCATTGCGAGAAATGCGGATGGGGGGAGATCAAGATCGTTGTGATCTTTTCGCTCTTTGAGGCAGCTTGCTGTATCGCCGCATGGCTCATGACACATTAAAATTTTTTTGAAGAAGGGAGGGAGTCGAATGAATCGGAAAACGCAAACCATGCTTCAGTCCAACGTCAATGGGGAAGCTGCCGACAGTTCGATCTCCATTCCCAAAAAGGGCGCTGTCGACGTGCCGATGCTGCTCATCACCGCCACGCTGATCCTGTTCGGCTGCGTGATGATCTACAGCGCGTCCTACGTCTTTGCAACCCAGCATCACGATGAGTCCACCTATTTTATCACGCGACACTTGCTGTTTCTGCTCTTGGCGGTCGGGTTTACAACGGCGGTCGTTATGTTCTGCACCCCCAGCTTTTGGCGTGATTTCAGCTACATCTTTTACGGCATCGCCATCTTTTTGCTGCTTTTGGTCATGACCCCCCTGGGTTCGGATCTGGGAAGTGGCGCGCGCCGTTGGATCGACCTCAAAATTTTTACGATCCAGCCCTCGGAGCTGGCAAAGCTTGCCTTGGTGCTCTCCCTCGCACGCTTTATGTCTACGCACGAGAAAAAGGTGCTTTCCGACCATCGCTTTGGAGGGAACTTCCTTTACGGTGTTCTTTATCCGGGCCTTATGATCGCGGCGGTCGGTGGACTTGTCGCACTTGAAAAGCACATTTCCGGCCTTTTGATCATCGGAATGCTTGGCGTGTCGGTCATGTTTTTGGGTGGCACCAAAATGCGCTGGCTGGCGCTGATAGGCGGCGTGATCGCCACGGCGGCGTGCATCCTGATCCTTGTGTTCCCATACGCCTTTGCGCGCGTGGATACGTGGATCAACATTGAAAATGCCGACCCGCAGGGACCGGCATGGCAGACCCTGCAAGGACTGATGGCAATCGGCTCGGGCGGGCTCTTTGGTACGGGGCTTGGAAACAGCCTTCAAAAGTACGGTTACGTTTCCCAGCCGCAAAACGACTTTATTTTTACCATCGTTTGCGAGGAGCTTGGCTTTGTGGGCGCACTCCTTGTTCTCGGACTTTTTACGGCCTTCGTCTGGCGCGGCTTTTACATCGCGCGTCACGCGCCCGACCGTTGCAGCGCGCTGATGGTCTACGGGCTTACGTTCAAGGTGGCGCTTCAGGTCATTCTGAATATCGCCGTGGTCACAAACTCCATGCCTAACACGGGTATCTCGCTGCCGTTCTTCAGCTACGGCGGCACGTCCCTGATGCTACAGGTTTTTGAGGTTGGCATCATTCTTTCCATCTCTCGCTACGCATCTCACAAGAAAATATAACAGAAAGGAATCGCAACATGAAAAAAATCAAAACCAGACAGTTTTTTAAAGCGCTTTATACATCCCTCGGCGTTTCCGCCGCATTCCTTCTGTGGCTGCTGATATTTGGTAGAAGTCTTGCCGCCAATCATTTTGAAGGCGTTAGTGGCATCGTGTTCACGTTTCTTGCCGTGGCGGCGATCAGCTTTCTGGCATTTTGCTTTTTGCCGTACTTCAAGGGGGATCGGCGTTGGTTTGCCATTCCGTCCCTTCTGACCGTTGTGTTCTTTATGGGTACCGCCATTCTCTGGCAGGTGCCGACCTACGGAATGGTGGGCTGATATGAGAGTTCTTTTAACGGGCGGTGGCACGGCGGGGCATATCAATCCCGCGTTGGCGATCGCTGAGACCGTCCGCGCAAATGACCCGGCATCGGTGATCGAGTTCGTCGGCATTGAAACGGGGAAGGAGACCGATCTTGTCCCCCGCGAAGGATATCGCCTGCATTTTGTGCACTCACAAGGCATCAAGCGTTCGCTCTCGCCCTCTAATTTCAAGGCTGTGTGGCTGGCGCTCACCTCACCGCGCAGCGCAGAGACCGTGACCATTATCCAGGAATTTGCCCCCGATATCGTCATCGGTACGGGCGGATTTACCTGCTGGCCCATTATGGCGGCGGCGGCACGCATGGGGATTCCCACCGCGTTGCACGAATCCAATTCCTTGCCGGGGCTTGCCGTTCGTATGCTGCAAGGCAAGGTAGACCGTATCTGGACCAATTTCCCCTCAACCAAGAAAAAGCTGCTCGCCAAGAAAAAGGTGATGCACGTGGGGAACCCCTTGCGCGCGGGCTTTGGAATGCTTTCCAAGGCCGAGGCGCGCCGCAAGCTCGGTGTAAACGAGAATCAAACCCTGATCCTCTCCTTTGGCGGAAGCCTTGGTGCCCCGCTTGTCAATGCGGCGGCCATGGAGCTGATGAAATCACTCGTCAAAGGAAACAACACGCTCTTGCACGTCCACGCAACGGGCGCGCGCGCCTATGAGGCATGCACGGAGCGTGCCGCGGAGCTGGGGCTTTGCGGCGTTGAAAACTGCGTGCTGACCGACTATATCTACGACATGCCGACCTATATGGCGGCGGCAGACCTGGTCATCTCCCGCGCGGGAGCTATGAGCGTGTCGGAGCTGGCACGTATGCAAAAGGCAAGCATTCTGATCCCATCACCGAACGTGACCGATAATCATCAATACAAAAACGCCAAGGAGCTGGCGGACGCGGGCGCGGCATCGCTGATCGAGGAAAAAACGCTGCCTGCGGGAGCGCTTCGACGTGAGGTCGAGCGCCTGCTGGCATCCCGCGAAGCGAGAAAGAGCTACGAGCAAAATATTGCCGTATTTGCCAAGACAGACGCCAACCGCGTGATCTGGGAGGACATTCAAGGCCTTGTAAGAGGGGCAGAAAGGACGTAAATTCATGAACCGCGAAAAGACGAAGCAGAGCATGCATACGGGCGACAATATCCTGTCTCCCGATCACCGCCCGAAGGCGGTTCGCAAAAGACCCAATCGAAAAACGGTTCTGGGCCTCTTTTTGGGAATGCTGATCAGCAGCGCGCTGATCGTAATCCTCGGCCTTTTGCTTCTGATTCTGCCAATGTTCAGAGTTCAAAAGGTGGAGATCGAGGGCTTGGAGCATTGCACGTACGAGGACGTCCTTGTCGCCTCGGGGATCGAGATCGGTGATGAGATCCTGTCCTTAAACTCCTATGAAATCATTGAGCGGATCTATAACGATGAGAATTGCCAATGGATCGAACGCTGCTCCATTGTCAAAACTCCGTTTTCGGTAAAGATCATCGTAGAGGAGAGAAAGGATATTAAAACCGTCGCGCAAGGGGACTACACGATCGTTTTTGACCGTGATTTTCTCGTGCTGCAAATTTTAAAAAACGGGGAAGCGCCGCCTGCGGCGTTTCTCCGTGTTGATTTACCCGCATACGGAACGGTACGGGTGGGGGAGAAGCTTCGCTTTTCGGACGCAGATGCCGATTTCTCTTATATCAACCGTCTGTGCGACGCGCTGAAGGTGCAAGGCTGGTACAGTGACGTGACCTATGCCGATTTTTCGGAACGCACGGCCGTCGCCTTTATCTACCGCGACCGTATCCGCGTTGAGCTTGGAACAACGCGGGATCTGGAGACAAAGCTACTGTTGGCAGAGGAGATCATGAAGGAGCAAGAGCAAAGCGGCGTGGATCTGGATTCGGTTTACGCGATCCTTGACGTCCATAGCATAGAGGAGCATAGCTGGAGACTTCGTGAGAAGCTTGAAGATTTGTATCAATAACGGGATTTTCGATGAGAGATCCCGTTTTTTTGACGAAAAAATCGTGTTTTTTGAAAATAAATGCGAAAATATCAAAAAAATTTCAAAAAACATCTTGCAAAAAAATGAAAAACATAGTATTATATTATATAGAGTATTTTTTCTATGCTCCCAAAGACTGGGAAATGACAGAAAAAAGAATGAATTGTAAAGCTCGGGAGGAAGAAACCATGATTTTTGAACATGATGATAACCTTGAATGCGGCGTAAATATTAAGGTTATCGGTGTCGGCGGCGGCGGAAATAACGCTGTCAACCGAATGATCGTAACCAATATCCGCGGCGTTGAATTCGTGTCCGTCAATACGGACCGCCAGGCGCTCCGTAAGTCCGAAGCACCCAGCCAGCTTGTTATCGGTGAAAAGATCACCCGTGGCTTTGGCGCAGGTGCAAATCCTCAGATCGGCGCACGTGCTGCAGAGGAATCCATTGACGATATCCGCACCATCCTCGAGGGCACCGATATGGTGTTCATCACCGCAGGTATGGGAGGTGGTACCGGTACGGGTGCCGCTCCCGTTGTGGCACGCGCCGCACGCGAGATGGATATTCTCACCGTCGGTATCGTAACCAAGCCCTTCGCATTTGAGGGAAAGAGAAGACTGGAGCAGGCAGAGGCAGGTATTGCAGAGCTGGCTCAGTACGTCGACTCTCTCATCGTCATCCCCAACGAAAGATTGAAGCAGGTGTCCAACCAGAAGATTTCTCTGGCAAACGCCTTCATCATTGCCGATGATGTTCTCCGTCACGGTGTACAGAGCATCTCTGACCTCATCAACGTCACAGGTGTCATCAACCTTGACTTTGCCGACATCACCAGCGTCATGGCAAACGCAGGATACGCACATATGGGCGTTGGCTCCGCTACGGGTAAGGACAAGGCAGAGCAGGCAGCAAGAGAAGCAATCTCCAGCCCGCTGCTCGAGACCTCTATCAAGGGCGCGAAGGGCATCCTGATGAACATCTACGTTTCTCCCGACGTGGCTCTGGAGGACGCAGAGCTGGCATCCACCCTCATCGCGCAGGAAGCAAATCCCGACGCAAACATCATCTGGGGTGTTACCTTCGACGAGAACCTCGACGACGAGATGCGTATCACCATTGTTGCTACCGGCTTTGAGAAGAAGCCCGAGGACGCAACCCGCGTGATCAATAAGGTTGAAACCAACCACAATTCTCCTTTCCCCAAGAAGGACGCAGCACCGGCTCCTCAGGCAGCTCCCAAGGCAGAAGCACCCGCTGCAAAGCCCGCGGCTCCCGCCAAGAAGCCCATGCCGAAGCCCACACCCAAGGCACCCGCCAAGGACGATGACGACTTCGACGATCTGTTTGATTTGTTCAAGAAGAAGTAATATAAAAAAGAAGAAACCCAATTGGGTTTCTTCTTTTTTATATTTGCTTCAAATCCAGCGTTTTTAAAAACTTGTCGCCGAGCAGCGTTTCGGGCGCTACACCGCGCAGCTGAAGGGGGGATTCGGGATCGGTGATCCGCGCCCATACCATGTGCCGCAGAACCGAGAGGAGCGAGGGCTCGATCCAGTAGTCAAAGCGCGTAGTGGGGGAGAGGGATTCGTACTTGCGCAGGCGCAAATAAAGCGGCAATCCATCCGAGGGATCATGCCAGATGTCCGAGAAAATATAGTCATAGCCCTCGCACGGCATTTGGTGCTCCATGTAGGCAAATGCATCCGCCTCGATCACACGGAGCTTTTCGCGGTGCGGGAACTGCGGCAGGATATGCTCGCAAAAGAGCTTGATCACCGACGAATCCTTTTCCACAACCGTCACACTTGTAACCGTGTCTTTTTGGGCGGCGTGAAAGGCAAAATAGCCAAGTCCCAACCCAAGAGTCAGCACCTTTCCGCGCGCGTGCGCGATCGGTTCGCGCATCGTTTCCACCTCGTTGGGCGTTACCGTCATCCACTCGATCCCGTTTTCCAGGACTGACGGAAAGCGAAATTCCTCGTTAAAATATCCGATCTGCGGAATTTCGCGAAAGTCCTCGGTCACGGTGGGGTGGTTCCACACAAACGGCTCGTAGGGGGCGTAGAAATGCTCGCACAGCTCCCATTTTCCAAGCCTTTTCGATGGGAAGCGAATCGTTTTTACATAATCGTCCGCAAGATACGGCGCGGGGTCTAATCGGCGCACACCGGGCAAAAAATAACATTTTTCCAAATGTCTGTGCCAGCGGTCGTCTACCGTATCAAGGCCGCAGGCGGCGCAAAGAAGCGTGCGGAAGGCTTCGTCCGAGGACACCTCGCATTCCCGTGCAAGATCTTCCACCATCTTGCTTGAAAGAAAGCGCGGGCGGAGATTGATATATTCACTTAACACACGCACAATGGCGTCGTTGTCGTTCATAATCGTCGCTAATTCTTTAATGGATGCCATACCGCCCTCCCATATTTCTTCCTATCTATTATACACTCTTTTTGCGCCGTGCGCAAGTCCTTTTTGAAAATTTGAAGCCTTTTGGGATATCATTGACACAAACAATATCCACCGTGTGGAGGATATTGTTTGTCAAAGGTAACTTGGTGGAGCGCGTGTGTTGTGGGGCCCAAGTGCTTGTGGGAGTACCTGTGGAGTAGGGCACTAAATCCCCCACAAAAAACACCATCTACCCCAACGCCACGTCCAACAGCATCATCAGGGCAAAGCCGCAAACAATCCCCATCGTGGCAAAATAGGGGTGTGCGTCTTGGTTTTGCTGACACTCGGGGATCAGCTCGTGCACCGCCACAAGGATCATCGTGCCCGCCGCAAAGGCGAGCGCAAAGGGCAGGATCGTTTCCATGTGGATCACGGCGACAGCACCGATCACACCCGCCACGGGCTCCACCATGCCCGAGAGCTGACCCAGAAAAAAGCTTTTGCGACGGGAATAGCCCTCACGACGCAAGGGAACCGAGACCGCCGCCCCCTCGGGAAAGTTTTGCAGACCAATCCCCACAGCGATCGTCAAAGCCCCCATAAACGCCTCGGTAGAAAAGCCCGTGCGATGCAAAGCACCGAACGCGACGCCAACCGCCAGTCCCTCTGGAATGTTGTGAAGAGTGATGGAGAGGATCAGCATCAAAATACGGTTGCCGCGCTTGGAGGGGGACGCAATATTCGCGCGCCGCCGTGCGTATGTCACGATCTTGTCGGAGAGCCACATAAAAAGGGCGCCAAACAGAAACCCCACGGTCGCCACAAGATAGGCGGGGGCGCGCAATGCCGCCTCGGCACGCTCGATCGCGGGCTGAAGAAGCGACCAGAAGCTTGCCGCGATCATCACACCCGCCGAAAAGCCCAGCATCAGATTCAAGGCCTTTTGGTTAGGGTTTTTAAAAAAGAAAACGGTCGATGCGCCAAGCGCGGTCACGAGCCACGTGCCGCATGTCGCAATCAGAGCCGAAACGACAACAAAATCCATAATCTCACCTCTGTTCCCATTTTATGACAGGGCGGGGAAAAGGGTGAAATTTGTGCAATGCGTATATTTTGAGGCCATATTGACAGGATGCTGATTGAACATTTTAACAAAAATATAAAAAATATGAAAAGGGGATTGACAAAAAACGCCTTTTCCTTTATAATATTATACGGTTAGTTAATGCTAACCGACCAAAACACGTCGCGTGCAAGCATAGGGAGAATGATATGACTTTGGCAGATGCAGAGGTTGGAAAGGAATACGTCATTCGCGCCATCGAAACCGATGACGAGGAGCTGGATGCGTTTCTGTTTTCTCTCGGCTGCTACAGCGGCGAGCCGATCACCGTCGTTTCCCGTCGCAAAGGCAGTTGCGTGGTGGCGATCAAGGACGGTCGTTACAGCATCGACAGTCAGCTCGCGGAAGCGATTTTAATTTAAAAAATAATCGAAGGATTATTTTTTTGCCAAATAGTTAGCCTTGGCTAACCGTTCGCGTTTAAGCAGCAACGCTGCCAAAAATAAAAGATTTTATCATTACGAGGGGGAAAACCAAAATGAGAATTGCCTTAACGGGTAATCCTAACAGCGGCAAAACGACCATGTACAATGCATTGACCGGGCAAAACGAAAAGGTTGGCAACTGGGCAGGCGTTACCGTTGAAAAGAAAGAGCATCCGATCAAAAAGAGCTTTTGCAAGGGTGTGGGAGCGGAGCTGATCGCGGTCGACCTGCCGGGTGCGTACTCGATGTCGCCCTTTACGTCGGAGGAGAGCGTTACCAGCTCTTACGTCAAAAACGAGCATCCCGACGTCATCATCAACATCGTTGACGCTACGAACCTCAGCCGAAGCCTGTTCTTCACCACGCAGCTCTTGGAGCTTGGTATTCCCGTGGTCGTTGCGCTGAATAAGGCAGACGTCAATAAAAAGAAGGAAACCACGATCGACACCGCGGCACTCTCCCAAAAGCTTGGCTGTCCCATCGTGGAAACGGTCTCCACCTCTGCAAACGGACTCAAGGACGTTGTTGCAAAAGCGATCGAGAGCATCGGAAAGGGCCAGATCGCACCTTATGTGCAGGGGGATATTAACCTGACCGACAAAAAGATCGTTGAGGCAGCGGACAGAAAAAGATTCGCATTCGTCAATGAGATCGTCGATGCGGTTGAGACCCGCAAGGTTTTTACCAATCGGGAAAACAAGCAGGATGAGGTAGACAAGATTCTGACCAATAAGTGGCTCGGTATTCCGATTTTTGCGGTTGTCATGTTCCTTGTGTTCCAAATCTCGCAGGCATGGCTCGGCGCGTGGATTGCTGAAGGCGTGACGATTGGCTCGCTTGAAATTTCCGGTCTTGTCACCTTGATTGAGATGTTCGGTGAATGGGTCAGCGGGCTGATGGAAAACGCAAACCCCATCATCGCATCAATCGTTGTCGACGGTATCATCGGCGGTGTCGGTGCGGTCGTCGGATTCTTGCCGCTGGTCATGGTTATGTACTTCCTCATCGCACTTCTTGAGGATTGTGGCTACATGGCGCGCGCAACCGTCGTGCTTGACCCCATCTTCAAAAAGGTCGGTCTTTCCGGTAAATCCGTGATCCCGTTCGTTGTTGGTACAGGCTGCGCGATCCCCGGCGTTATGGCGTGCCGCACCATCCGCAACGAGCGTGAGCGCCGTGCCACCGCAATGCTTGCCCCCTTTATGCCTTGCGGTGCAAAGCTTCCCGTAATCGCTTTGTTCGCAGGTGCGTTCTTCAAGGATTCTCCTTGGGTTGGAACCGCTATGTATTTTGCAGGTATCATCCTGATCCTTCTTTGCGCGCTTCTTATTAATCTTCTCACGGGGAACAGAAATAAAAAGTCTTTCTTTATCATGGAGCTGCCCGAATATAAGGTGCCCTCCTTTGCAAAAGCAACCTTTTCCATGCTCCAACGCGGTTGGGCGTACATCGTCAAGGCAGGAACCATTATTCTCGTTTGTAACTTTGCAGTGCACCTGATGCAGACCTTCGGGTGGAACTTCCAGCCTGCCTCGGATGCAAGCAGCTCCATTCTCGCAACCATTGCAACGCCGGTTGCATATCTTTTTGCTCCCATTGTGGGGGTTGTTGCTTGGCAGCTCGCAGCGGCGGCTATTACAGGCTTTATCGCAAAGGAAAACGTCGTGGGTACGCTGGCAGTCTGCTATGGATTTATGATCAATGAGGCTCTGGAAGCGGTCAGCGGCGCGGCAGACATCAAGAGTGCCATTGGCATCGGCGCCGTTGCGGCACTTGCATATCTGATGTTCAACCTTTTCTCGCCCCCATGCTTTGCGGCAATCGGTGCTATGAACGCAGAGCTTCAAAGCCGTAAGTGGCTCTGGGCAGGTATTGGACTTCAGCTCGGTGTCGGCTACTCCCTCGGCTTTTTGACCTTCTTCTTCGGCGCACTCTTTACCCGCGAGGGCTTTCACTCAGTTTGGATGCCCATCGTTGGTTGGGCAATCGTTGCTCTCTTTGCGGTGATCCTTGCGGTGCTCATTATCAAAAAGAACCGTCAGCTCAAGGCAGAATATACCCTTGGCAACAAGAAAAAAGCAACTGTAAAGGTTTAATACGCTATGGAATTGATTGACTATATTGTACTCGGTATCATTGCTTTGATCATTGGCGGAGCGGTGGCTTACATCATCAAGGCCAAGAAAAGCGGCAAAAAGTGCATCGGATGTCCCGACGGCGGGGCATGCTCCTCTAAATGCGACGGAAGCGCTTGCTCCTGTTGTAGTGGTTGCCATACCGACGCCGACAATGAATCAAGCAACTGAATCAAAAAAATCGCCCTGCGGTTTAGCGTGATACTCCGTTAAGAGTATCACGTTAAACCGCAGGGCGTGATTTTTTATAAGCCGCCAAAGAGATTGAAGGCTTGCAGGAGAATGAGAACAAGGAGTATCGGGCAAACGAATTTAATCATCACCACGAAAAGCCTTTCACGGTAGAAGGGCTTGTTCTCCTGCCCGAGCTTTACCTCGTCAAGCACACTTTTGGGCTTGCAGACCCATCCCACAAGCACGCAGGTCAGAAGCGCTACGATCGGCAGCATGATGCTGTTGGAAACATAGTCCAGCAGATCAAGGATCTGTCCCGACGTTCCGTTGGGAAGCGGAATATTACAGAAGAATACGTTGTAACCGAGGCAAACGACAGCACCGATCGCGGTGGAAAGTGCAAAACAAAGTCCCGTTGCGCGCGAGCGCTTGAGATGGAAGCGGTCGATCAGACTGGCGGTCACGGTCTCCATCAGGGAGATCGAGGAGGTCAGCGCCGCAAAAAAGACCAGAACGAAGAAAAGCGCCCCCACAACGTGTCCCAAAAAGCCCATTTGCTCAAACACACTCGGCATAGAAACGAACATCAGGCCGGGGCCGGAGCTGGAAAGCCCCTCGACGCCCTGGAAAACGAACACCGACGGAATGACGATCAATCCGGCCAGAATTGCAACACCCGTATCAAAAAGCTCAATACGGTTGATTGAGGTGAGCAGGTCGCTGTCTTTTTTTGCGTAAGAGCCGAAGGTGATCATAATACCCATGGCAACGCTGAGGGAGTAGAAAAGCTGCCCGACGGCATCCAGAAGGATCGTAAAGAATTTGCCGACCGTCAACCCCTTAAAGGAGGGAACCAAGTAGATCTTGAACCCCTGCCATGCTGTGCGCGTTTCACCGCTTGCATCGGTGTGCTTGAGTGTCAGCGAATAGACCGCAATACCGATAATCATGATAAAAAGAACGGGCATCATGATCTTGGAGGCCTTTTCAATGCCTTTTTCAACGCCCAGAAGCACGATCACGGCAGAAAGCCCCATAAAGATCAGGAAGCAAATGAGGGGAGCCCAGGTGTTTGTAATAAAGCCGTCAAAAAACGCGCCCGTTCCAACCTTGTAAATATCCCCCGCGCCGCCGCGCAGATAGGTGAAGGCGTATTGCACGATCCAGCCGCCAATAACGCAGTAGTAGGGAAAGATGATCACGGGAACGGTGGTTGCGATCCAACCCAAGAACCCGAAGCGCTTGTCCATTTGTTTGTACGCCTGAAGGGGACCTATGCCCGTTTTGCGCCCGATCGCAATCTCGGCAGTCATGAGCGTGAAGCCGAAGGTCAGAACCAAAAGAACGTAGATCAGAAGAAAGAGGCCGCCCCCGTCCTTTGCGGCAAGGTAGGGGAATCGCCAAAGGTTACCAAGACCGATGGCCGAGCCCGCCGTTGCCAGAATGAATCCAAGGCTGCCTGTAAAATGTCCGCGTGTGTGTTTTTCCATAAGATACCTTTCCGTGGCCGATTCCGCAAATTGGAAGTTAATAACTCGCTTATTATACCATAAAAAACGAAAAAATGCAAGATACTAACAAGGATTTATCATAGTATTTGTTGAAACGAGGTGTTTTATGAAGATCTTGCACGTAATCAGCGATCGGAACGTGGGCGGCGCGGGAGTGCTGCTTTGCAATCTGCTGCGCCATTTTGACGCATCGGTTGAAAGCGTTGTGGCCTTACCGCGCGGAAGCGCTCTTACGGCACGGCTGGATGCCTTGGGCGTGGTGAACGTGCCTTTGCGGTATCCGTGTGATCGCTTGTCGGCGGCATCTGTCAGGGAGATAGGTCAGGTGATCCGTGAAAGCGGCGCAGAGCTGGTGCACGCCAATGCCGCCATCTGCGCGCGCGTAGCGGGAAAGCGCGCGGGGGTGGGGGTACTGTTTACACGGCATTGCTGCTTTCCGCCGACAGGACTTTTACGCGTGGCTCCCGTGCGTTGGTTGGCGGGGCGCTTGAACCGCGCCTTGAGTGATGCCGCGATCGCAACGGCCGAGGTTGCCGCCGATAACCTACGTGCCTATGGGATCCCCGAGCGGGAGATTCACGTTATCATCAACGGCTCGGACGCGGTGCGAACGGTACCCGAGGCGGAGCTTTCCGCATTTCGGGAGCGGTACGGCATTGACACCGACGAGTACGTCATCGGCATTTGCGCGCGCCTTGAAGCCTGCAAGGGGCAGGACGTCTTTTTGCGTGCTGCCAAGCGCCTGATCGAGGTGTTTCCGCAAGCAAAGCTCCGATTTTTAGTTGTAGGAGGCGGCTCGGAGGAGGGAAGATTGAGATTGCTTGCCGACCGTTTGGGGATCGCGCGTCGGGTTACGTTTACGGGATTTTTGGAGGACATGGCACCCGTATACCGCCTTTTGCGGGTCAACGTCAACTGCTCGCGAGGCACCGAAACCTCTTGCTTGGCGCTTTCCGAGGGCATGAGCGCGGGGGTGCCGATGGTGGTCAGCGACTACGGTGGCAATCCCGCAATGATCGGGGAAAGTCTTGCGGGATTTTTATTCCGCGCGGAGGACGACGCGATGCTTGCCGAGGTGCTTGGACGGATTATCCAAACCCCCAGATTGGAAAAGCAGATGCGCGCGGCGGCCTTGGAGCGGTATAAAAATCATTATACCACAGAGCGGATGACCGAGCGCGTGACAGCACTTTATCAAGCTTTGCTCCAAAAGAAATAAAAAGAGATGCGCGCGACAAAGTCGCGCGCCACGTTATTTATATTCCCAAAAGTGCCGATGCGATGGCAAAATAGATCATCAGCGTCACCGTGTCAACAATGGTCGTGATGAACGGAGATGCCATTACGGCGGGGTCAAGACCAATCCGCTTGGCACCAAGCGGCAGAAGCGTGCCCACGATCTTTGCAAAGATGATCGCGCCAAACACCGTTGCGCAAATGATTGCGGCAATGATCAGATTATTCTGTACGTCACCGCCCCCTAAGGGTGTGTATGCCTGAAAACGGAAGTCGATCGCCATGACCTTAATAAAGGTTGCCGCCGCCAAGGTGATACCGCAGAACAAGCCCACGCGGATTTCTTTCCAAAGCACGCGAAAGACGTCGCGCAGAGCGATCTCGCCAAGTGAAAGCCCTCGAATGATCGTGACTGACGTCTGTCCGCCCGCGTTTCCGCCTGTGTTCATCAGCATCGGCAGGAACGCTGTCAAAATGGCGTAAGTACCGATAGCCCCCTCGTAGTGTGTGATGATCGCGCCTGTAAAGGTTGCGGTCACCATCAGTAAAATCAGCCACGGCACACGTTGCTTCCATACCTCCCAAACGCTCGTTTTGAGGTAAGGCTTCTCGCTTGGTAGCATCGCCGCCATTTTTTCAATGTCCTCGGTTGCCTCGTTCTGGAGCACGTCCAATGCGTCGTCGACCGTAACGATGCCCACAAGGCGTTGCTCCTTATCCACGATCGGAAGCGCGATCATGTCGTAATGTGAAATAAGCTGGGCCACGCTTTCGCGGTCGTCGTGGGTGCCGGCATAGATCACGTTTGTGTCCATCAGGTCACCGATCATGTCGGTCGGTTCGGCGAACAGAAGATGCTTGAGCTCGATCACACCCTGCAAGACGCGCGCGTTGTCGGTGACGTACGCCACGTACACGGTTTCCTTTTCAAGACCGATCCGTCGGATGCGTGTAACAGCCTCCTCGCACGTCATAGAACGGCGCAGATCAATAAATTCGCTCGTCATCACGCTTCCCGCGCTTTCATCGGGGTAGGCAAGATAGCGGTTGATCACGCTGCGCGTTTCGGGCGTCGCGTTTTTCATGATCCGTGTCACCACCCCCGCGGGCATCTCCTCAAGCATGTCCACTGCGTCGTCGGTGTAGAGCTCCTCGATCATTAGTGTGATCTCGCGGTCGGAAAGTCGTTCGATCACCGATTGCTGGATCTCGGGGTCAAGCTCGGCAAATATTTCGGCGGCGGCATCCTTTTTCAGTAATCGGAACACCAGCGCACGCTTGTCCTCCGACAGCTCCGCGAAAAAAGCGGCGGCGTCGATCGGATTGAATTCGTCGATCCGCCCCATAAACGTCGAATACTGCCGTTTGTTAAGCAATTCCATCAGTTCTTCAAATTCCAGCATCAGCTTTTCGGTCATAAAAATCACCTCCCATGGGGAAATAGAGGGGAAAGCATATATTTCTTTCCCCGTAGATCATTAAATCATGCTACTCAGCGTTTCCTTGTAGCTTGCAAGCTTTCTCTCCGCGTCAGCTCGGTCGTTTGCCTCCAGCATGTAGTAAAACTTAATCTTCGGCTCGGTTCCCGAGGGGCGCGCCACGATCACGTCACCGTTGGTAAGCTTGTAGTAGAGCACGTTGGACGAGGGCATACCCGTTGGACGCACCTTGTCGCCCTCGGTGATCGTTCCAAGCTTATAGTCGCCAACCAGCGCAACCGCCACGCCGCCAAAGCTCGTGGGCGGATCGTTGCGGAGCGAGCTCATCAAGGCCTCCATGCGGGCAGGACCCTCCAGACCCTCCATATAGATCTCCACGTTCGTTTCATAGCAGAAGCCGTACTTTTCAAACAAAGCGGACAGCGCATCCGAAAGCGTCATACCCTTGGCCTTATAGAATGCGGTCATCTCGCAAATGAGCATGGATGCCACCACAGCGTCCTTGTCACGCGCATACGTGCCCTTGAGGTAGCCGTAGCTTTCCTCAAAGCCGAACAGGAACGAGCCGTCACCGCTCTTTTCGTAGTTTTTGATGACCTCGCCGATGAACTTGAAGCCCGTCAGCACGTTGTGCATCAGAACGCCGTTCTCGCGGCAGATTTTGGCCGCAAGCTCGCTGGTTACAATGCTCTTGACCGCATAAGGGTTCTTGGGCATCGTGCCGGTTTCCTTGTAGGCCGTAATGATATAATCAATGAGGAGCGCCCCCATCTGGTTACCCGTGATGGTGGTAAAGGACCCGTCGGGGGTACGGGTCATAACCCCCACGCGGTCAGCGTCGGGGTCGGTTGCCACGATCAAGTCGGAGCCGACCTCGTTGGCGATCTTGATTCCGATCGAAAATACGTCGGGATATTCGGGGTTGGGCTTTTTCACGGTGGGGAAGTTACCGTCGATCACCATTTGCTCATCCACGGTGTAAAGATGCTTAAGACCTATGCGACGCATAATCTCGGGAACGAGCTTGTGTCCCGTTCCGTGGAGCGGACTGTAGACGATCTTGAGGTCGTCCGCCACAGCGCTCACCGCGTTGGGGTTGACCGCCTGCGCCTGCACATTGGCAAGATATTTTTCATCCATCTCCGCGCCAAGCATCTCGATCATGCCGCAAGAGACTGCTTCTTCATAGTCAACGGTTTTGACGTCCGTAAAAATGTCCAGCGCATTTATCGCGGCGGAAACCGTATCGGCGTGCTCGGGCGGCAGCTGTGCGCCGTCCTCCCAGTACGCCTTGTAGCCGTTGTATTCCTTGGGGTTGTGTGAGGCGGTGATGTTGATCCCCGCCACACATCCGCATTCGCGGAGCGCAAAGGAAAGCTCGGGAGTGGGACGGAGGGAATCAAACAAATAGACCTTGATACCGTTTGCAGCAAGCACGCACGCGGCGGTTTTCGCAAAGAGCTCAGAATTGTTGCGACTGTCATATGCCACGGCAACGCCGTCTCCCTCGCGACCCTCCTGCAAAATCAAAGTGGCGAGACCTTGGGTCGCGTGTGCCACGGTGTGGCGGTTCATCGCGTTCATGCCGGTCTTCATTGTGCCGCGCAAGCCCGCCGTTCCAAAGGAAAGAGACGAGGAAAAGCGCAGCTCGATCTCGGTTTCATCATTTGCGATCGCGCGCAATTCTGCCTTTTCGCAGTCGGAAAGCGCATCGGCAGCAAGCCACTTTTGGTAGTTTTCAAGATATTGTTTCATTGGGTTCCTCCGTTTTGTATGTAAGTAAATGCTCCACAAGATAGGATATGTTATTTATTCTCGAGATATGCGCGCAGAGCAGTTGCAAGCTGATCGGGGCAGGAGGTGGACTTGAATCCGCAGCGAATGCCCGCAAGACGCTCAATAGCGTCCTCGATTTTCATGCCGCGCACCAAAGCCGCGACCCCTTGCGTGTTTCCCGAGCAGCCGCCGTGATAGGTGACCTCGAGAATCATGCCGTTTTCAACGGCGATGTCAATTGAGCGCGAGCAAACGCCGCGCGTCTGGTAAGTAAAGCGTTCCATTATCAGGTTCCTTTCCGTTTCAGGTGGGGATACAGACCGATCGGCGTGTAATGCGGCGCTTCCATAGCAAGATAAAGCAGGAAGGAGCGCAGATCGGCTTGATCGGTCAAAAAGCAGATGTGCGCCGCAAAGGCGACGTCCGTATTGGCTTGTGGCAGGGAATTGATGCGATAAAGGCGCAATCCGCACGCTTGCGCGGCGGTGAGCAGATCAGACACCTCCGGCGGATATCCCTGCGGAATCGTGCATTCAAAAAAGTACGTGGCATTGGGGGCTTCAATCACGGGCAGCATCCGACGTCGCAGAAGCGCAAAGCGCGTTGAGCGCGCCGTGGCGTTTCCCATGATCTCGCAGGAGGCGGCGATCTTCAACTCATACCGATCAATCAAGCGCGAAAAGGCGCTCAATTCACCCTCCACGGAGTTTTCGAGTGGCAGAATACAGTACTCGCACTCACCGTTATATACCGCCTCGCAGGACGCGTGAAAGCTATGCGTGTAGGCCGCCTGCGGATTGGGAAGGAGGGAGGCGAGGAGAAGATAGGCCTCGTCCGTGTAGCTGCTTTTTTGGTAGATGATGCGTTGTGACGCATCGGTGTCCGGGGGCTCACCGTCTATAAAAAACGCACCGATGGGAAACGGCTTTTGTGCCGTCAAGCGTGCCGCGAGCGCCATGCAAAGCCGCACGCTTTGCTCTGTGGCATGTCCGCGCAACAGCGGATCCGCACCCGCCTCCGCTATCGCGGGAGGGCGGTGATCGGGAAGTGCTGAAAGAAGCTCATCAAGCGACTCCGCCTGTGCCAGCTCCTCCGCCAATTCACACAAATGTGCCCACTCCTGCTCTCGCAAAGCCCCAAAGCGCTCGGTGCTCTCGCGCAGATTGGCGGTGATGATATCGGTGGAGGAATAAACGTGAAAATCCTTCATTAAAGCAGATCCAGAACAGCGTAGCTGTCAGAGAGGAACGCTTGCAGCTCCTCAGCGCTCAGCTTTCTCTGCGAGAGGCGCGCGAGCGCGTAGAGATACGCCGCGGTCTTTTCCTGCCGCGCTCCCTCCATCGCACAGAGCTTTTGAATCAGAGGAGAGGCGTTGTTAACGGTGAGCGTTTCCTCTGTCGGGAAGGTGTCTCCCATGCTCATGCCGCTCATCGCGTACAGCTTCATCATCTCCTCCATACGGCGAGATTGCTCCGAAACGGTCAAGAGAACGGGAACACCCGCGTCCTTGAGGGAGGCAAATTCGACCTTGAGCTTTTCGTTGCCGGACACCTTGATAAAGAGCTTGGAGAGCTCCTCGTTGGCGGTACTGTCACCGTCGCCCTTCAATGCACCCGCCACGTCCGCGTCAATACGCACGTATTTGACCTCGGGGGCATAGGACTCCACAAAGGAGAGGAACTGCGTATCCAGCTGCCGTTCAAAGAGCGCCACCGACATGCCTTGTGCCTCAAACATAGAAATATACTGGGTTTGCGCTGCCTTATCGGAGGCGTAGTACACGGTGTTCTCATGCGTTTCCTTTGCTTTTTCCAGATAATCGGATACGGTCAGATAAGAGCCGTCGGTCAATTCCAAAAGCAAGGAATCCTTTACTCTGTCATAGAACTTGCGGTCGCGCATGCAGGCGTATTCCACAAAGGTGCGGATATCGTTCCATACCTTTTCGTATTCCTCGCGCTCGGTGTTGCAAAGAGAGGTGAGCTTGTCTGCTACCTTTTTGACAATGTGTGCCGAGATCTTGGCAACGTAGGAATTGTTTTGCAGATAGCTGCGCGAAACATTCAAGGGAAGCTCGGGGCAATCCAATACACCCTTGAGCATCAAGAGATACTCGGGGATCACCTCCTTGATGTTGTCCGCAACAAAGACCTGATTATAATAAAGCTTGACCTGACCCTCGATGGATTCGTATTCGTTGGTCAGCTTGGGGAAATAGAGAATCCCGCGGAAGTTGAGGGGATAATCGGCATTGATGTGGATCCAGAATAAGGGCTCGCGGAAATCGTGAAAGACCTTGCGATAGAAGTCCTTGTATTCCTCGGGCGTGCAATCCGACGGATTTTTGAGCCAAAGAGGAAGGGTATCGTTGATCGGTGCGGGAGCAGCGGGCTCCTCACTGCCCTTTTTCTCCTCCTCCGTGCCGTCCGAGAAGTAGATCTCCACGGGCATAAAGGAGCAGTATTTATCAAGGATCTCCTCGATCTTGGCTTTTTCAAGATACGCTGTCTCCTCGTCCGAAATGTGCATGATCACAGTCGTGCCGTGCGTATCGCGCTCACCGCCGCTCGTTTCATACTCACCCTCGGCGTTGCAGATCCAGCGAAGCGCGGGCGTGCCCGTGTAGGATCTTGTGATCAGCTCCACCGTGTCGCTGACCATGAAGGACGAGTAAAAGCCAAGACCGAAATGTCCGATAATACCGTTGCTCTTGTTATCGCCCTCGTATTTTTCAACGAATTCGAGCGCGCCCGAAAGCGCGATCTGGCAGATATAGCGATCCAGCTCCTCCGCGGTCATACCGATGCCGTTGTCCGAAACGGTCAGCGTCCTAGCATCCTTGTCGAGCGTGACGTCCACGCGATAGCTCTCACCCTTGGAATCGTACTGACCGAGCGAATCCAGACGCTTGAGCTTTGTGACCGCGTCACACGCGTTTGAAACGATCTCACGCAGGAAAATATCCTTTTCGGAATAGAGCCATTTTTTAATAACGGGGAAAATGTGTGCGGTTTCAACCGAAATGCCGCCTTTTTTGTTCAATGCTTCGTTGTTCATAGGGATCTCCGATTTCTTTTATGGGTAAATTTACGCTTCGGTTGTCTGCTGGGACGCCTCCGCAGTGTTTTCTTGTTTCTGCGTACGGGTATATTCCGCCGCAAACGCGTCAAACGCTTCGTCTGTGCAGGAATCCATTGCGCCGTGCTTATAGGCAAGCGCATACGCGCGCAGCTTGGTGCGCTCCTCCTCGGTCAGGTCGCCAAGACCTCCGGTGTGAAGGGAAGCGCATTCTTTTTTGGGACGGCGCTTGACACGCGGGCTTTCGGCACTTGCCGACACCGCCTTGGTGACCTCTTTTGTGCCGTAATAATGGTGTGTGTCCACGGGCAAGCCCTTCTTTTCCAGTCGCTTGTTGATAAAGCTGCCGGAGAGCGCAAGAATGGTCGCAAAGAGGGGGACCGCCACGATCATACCGACAAATCCCCAAACGGCACCAAGCACTGTGATGGCGATCATGACGCACAGGGAGCTGACGCCCGTGTTTTCGCCAAGGATCTTGGGAGCGATGATGTTACCGTCGATCTGCTGGACCACAAGGATGCAGAGCAGGAAGGGAATGACCTTGATCGGGTCGGTTAAGAGGATGATGATCGCAGAGGGAATGACACCGACAAAGGGGCCGATGATCGGAACGATGTCAGTGATCGCAATGATGACCGCGATCAAAAGGGGGTAGGGGATCTTGAGAATGGAAATGAGGATAAACACAAGTACGCCTACGATCGAGGAATCCAGTATTTTGCCGCGCAAAAATCCGCCAAAGGATTTGTCGGCAATGCCGACGATGTTGGAAAGACGGTCATTAAAGTCGTTGCTGAACAGTGCACGCCGCCAACGCATTACCTGCGCGTAGATACGCTCCTTGGAAAGAAGCACGTAAAGCGAGATAAACAGTCCAAAGAAGATATCCGCAACCAAAAGGAACACTCCTTCAAGTGCTTCAAAGAGTGCCGCCAGATTGGAATAGGTCAGCTGACTGTCCAAAAAGCTTTGAATTTCAAGCTTTTCAAAGAAATTACCAATGCTTTTTTGAATTTCCGAGGCGTTGAGGCTCGGGATGCTCCACGAGATCATGGAATTAATGCCGTCGATCATTCCGTTGATGCTGTTGACCGCACCGGAAATATAGGATTCGTAGTTATCCAAAAAATCCTGCACGCTCGCGACAAGCTGAGGAACGATCAGCATGATCAGTAAAATGACGATCAGGAACAGAACGATATAGGTCAGAAGCAGGGACAGAAATCTACGGAAGCCGTGCGCGCGGATGCCTGCAAGGAGCTTGCGCTCAAACAGTCGGAACAAGGGATTGAGCAGGTATGCAAGCACAAAGCCGATGATAACGGGGCGCAGGATGAACAGAACGCTTCCGAGCCATGCGTTCAGGCTGTCAAGGCGAAGAACGACGAACAAGAGCAGAACACAGATCAGAAATGCGATGATGCCGATACGGCGCTTGGATTGAACTGACATGCCGATCACGCTCCCTTCTCGTCCGATTCATCCGTGTCATGGGGAATCGGCTCGTCCAAAAATACGTGGCGTGAAAGCTCATCGCGCATGCGCGCGGATTCGCGCGCGATCTGCCGTTCTGCCTCCTCTGCCGCGAATTGCGTCAGAATATCGGGCGGCGTAGCCTTCACGATGCGAAGCTTTTTAAATAGGGCATACGTGCGCACTGCCATGCGGTCAACGCTCGTCAATTGATCCTCGTGACCGCCTTCGATCAGTGCTTGCGCGTGCAGATTCCGCTTTTCCAATTGGCGGATCAGCTTGCCGTTCTCGGAAGCAAACGTATGCACAGGATCTATGATGGGGTCGGGCGCATAATAGTTTTCCACGTCGTCGGGCAGTCGCTTTTGCTGCAAACGGCGGTGGATAAAGGTGTCCGAAAGCTCAAGTATTGTTGCAAAAAGCGGAACGCCGAGCAGCATACCGACAAGCCCCCAGAGAGTGCCGAGGGTGCAGATCGAAATAATGACCCAAAGCGCGCTGATGCCCGTGTTGTTCCCAAGGATCTTGGGGCTGATGATGTTGGCGTCGATCTGATAGATGACGAACATGATCAAAAGAAACGTCAGGATTTTTTCGGGGGTCGAGAGCGCTACGAGGATCGTGGTGGGGATCAGGCTGGAAAGAAATCCGATAATGGGAATGATGTTAAAAATTGCCGTGATAGTCGCAATCAGGATCGCGTAGGGAATGTCAAAAATCGAGGTGACGATATAAGTCAGGGCCAACACGATTAGGGAATCAAGGAGCTTGCCCTCAAGAAATTTACCAAAGGAGCGGTCTGCGGTGGTGCAAAGCTTGGTAATGCGCTTGTTGGTGACGTCGCTGAAGATGGCGTGGCGCAGCTTCATAACCTGCGCGTAGCGCTTTTCCTTGGAGGCCAGAAGATAGAGCGAGATAAAGAGCGCGAAAATAATGTCGGTGATAAAGGAGAACGCATCGGAAATGGTTGCGGTGAGAAGCTCGGGGTCGGTCTGCTCGACGATCTCGGAAAGAATGCGATAGAATACGTCGAAGATCTGCATGCCGTTGATCGGCTCAAAGATATCGCCCGAGCCGAAGAATGCGTCGGAGGTATCGTTGATAAACGCGAAAAAGCCGTTGATCTTGTTGACCGCGTCGTTGACGTGCGTTTCGTAGTTGTCAACGAAGGAAACGATGCTTTCAAAGAGCTGGGGCAAGATCAAGGCAATAATCAAAATGACGATCCCGAACAGCACGAGATAAGCCGCAAGGAGGGAAAGCGCGCGGCGCAGAGCCGCGGGGCGCAAGCGCGAGAAGAGCCGCCTTTCAAAAAGGCGGAACACGGGGTTGAGCAGATACGCAATAAGCAGTCCGATCAAGACGGGACGGAACAGGTCAATGATCGAACCGAAAAAAGCGGAAAGCTCGGTATAGTAAGATATAACGATCAAGGTGAAAAAGATCGCGACGTAAGCGATAATGCCTGTGACCGTTTTTTTGGTAAATATCTTCTTTCCTTCCTCGGACATGTGCTGGGCACTCCTTTAAAATATACTCTGTATATAATTTTATACTAATTTTACCCATTCGTCAATAGGTTTTGTACCGAATTTTTATTTTATTTCAAGGAAATGTTGCAAATGCGTCAAAAATGTGATACAATAGCGGTGAAAAACAGGAAAGTGAGAAGGACATGAAGACCGAACGTGCCAACGCAAAGATCAATGTGTATCTTGACGTAACCTCGCGCCGTGAAAACGGCTATCACAATATCGTCAGCATCATGCAGACGGTTTCCGTGTGTGACCTCGTATCGGTCGATTTCCGACCGACGGAGCACACCTCGATCCGCCTTGAGGCATCGGGAAATGACCGCATGCCCACCGATTGCCGCAATCTTGCGTGGCGTGCTGCCGAAAAATTCCTGCAACGCACAGGGCGGCAGGGTGAAGTGCGCATCGTCATCGAAAAGCACATTCCCATGGCCGCCGGAATGGCGGGAGGCAGCACCGATGCAGCAGCCGTTTTGCGCGCCCTGAACCGCTTGTGCGGCTCTCCCTTGACCGTGGACGAGCTTTGCGCGCTTGGCGCGACGCTTGGCGCCGACGTGCCGTTTTGTATCGTTGGCGGCACGGCTCTTGTGACGGGGATCGGTGAATGCATGCAGGAGATCACTCCCATGCCGCAGGGAATTTTGCTCGTTGCCTGCCGCGGAGAGGGTGTTTCCACCCCCTGGGCGTACGGTGAGCTGGATCGAAAATACAACGATTTCAAAGACCCGAAAAACGACGATAATCGCCCCACGTACATCGAAAACGCGTGGAAAAGCGGTGATCTCGCGGCTTCCTGCGCGCATTTCTTCAACCTGTTTGAAGAAGTTATTCCCGCAGCGCAAAAGGACGTTGATGAGATCAAGCGCGTGATGCTTGAAAACGGCGTGATCCGTTCTATGATGAGCGGCAGCGGCCCATCCGTGTTCGGTGTGTTTGCCGACGTGGCGAGCGCGGAGCGTGCTTGTACTGTTCTGCGCGAGAGCGGCGCGGTAGCGTATATCTGCCATCCGTGCGGAAAATATAAGCTTTAAAGGCCCGCTTGTTCATATGCAGTTCACATATAAAGTGTATGATATAGAGTAATTTGTTGGACTTAGGAAGGTAAAATACGTTGAAAGATAAGAATCAAGTCACCGCGTGTCGCAGAAAGACCTCGATCGGGGGGCAGGCGCTGATGGAGGGCATTATGATGCGCGGCCCCAAGATGACCGCCATGGCAGTTCGCAACACCAAGGGCGAGATCGTCATGGAGGAATTTGAAACCAAGGGCGCAAAGCGCCCCGCCTTTTGCCGTTGGCCCATCATCCGCGGCGTGTTCGGTTATATCGACAGCATGACGCTGGGATACAAATGCCTGATGCGCTCGGCAGAGCTTTCGGGCCTTGAGGACATCGTTGAGGAAAGCCCCCGCAAAAAGAAAAAGCGTCTTGAAAAAGAGGCCAAGGAGGCCGCAGAGCGTGGAGATGCCGCGCCCGTCGCAGCAGAAGCGGAAAGTGAACCCACCGATGCGCCTGCACAAGAATCTGCCGATGCACCCGCAGAGGAGAAAAAGGACGATGAAAAGCTGCCTGCTTGGGTAATGAGCGTCACAATGGTCGTTTCGGTTGTGCTCGGATTGGCTCTGGCGCTTGGCCTTTTCATGTTTCTGCCCACGTTTTTGTATAATCTCGCGGCCGATCACATTGGCTTTTTGAGCCACAGAAATATGGCAGTCAATTCCTTGATCAAATCAGCCTTTGAGGGTGTTTTGCGTATCCTGCTTTTGGTGGGATACATGGCGGCGATCTCTTTGATGAAGGATATCCGCCGCACCTTTATGTACCACGGAGCAGAGCATAAGACCATTTTCTGCTATGAAGCAGGGGAGGAGCTGACCGTGGAAAACGTACGGAAGCAGCGCCGATTCCATCCCAGATGCGGAACCTCGTTCCTCATCGTAATGCTCCTGGTCAGCATCTTTATTTCGTTTTTCATCGACCCCATCGCGTGGCTGATCATGAAAGAGCCGTTGCCGATGCTGTGGCGTGTGCTGGTCAAGTTTTTGCTGATCCCCCTGATCGTGGGCATCGGCTACGAGGTGATCAAATTCGCGGGCAGACACGACAACTGGTTTACGCGTCTGATCTCGCTCCCGGGCGTATGGCTCCAGCACATCACCGTGTTTGAGCCCACCGACGACATGATCGAGTGCGCGATTACGGCCGTCAAGCGTGTGATCCCCGATGACGACAGCGACAATTGGTAAGCGAGGAAAAAGAATGGAACACATCAAAAAGCAGGCAAGAGAAGCGGTTTTGGAGCTGATCGAAGCCGCACAGCTTAAAAAAGGACAGATCCTTGTCATCGGTTGCTCGTCTTCCGAAATCATTGGCGAGGTCATCGGACACGGCTCCAGCTTTGAAACCGCGCAGGCGGTGTTCGGGGAGATCTATCCGATTTTGAAGGAAAAGGGAATTTACTTGGCGGCACAATGCTGCGAGCATCTCAACCGCGCCCTGATCATTGAGCGTGCATGCGCCGAGGCGTACGGGCTTGAGGAGGTGTGCGTGATTCCGCAGCCCAAGGCGGGCGGCTCCTTTGCAACGTCGGCATGGGGCGCGTTTGATGCTCCCGTAGCAGTTGAGCATATCCGCGCGCATGCGGGGCTCGATATCGGCGGGACGCTTGTCGGCATGCATCTGCGCGAGGTCGCAGTGCCGGTCCGTTTGTCGGTCAAAAAGATTGGCGAAGCACCGATTTTAGCGGCTCGTACCCGCCCGAAATTTATCGGCGGAATCCGCGCAAGGTATGAATAATTTCCACTTTTTGGGGTAAATCCTTGGTTTGGAGCGTTTATTTATTCACAAAACGGCAAAAAATCTGTTTTTTCTATTGACAATTTGTGTCTGTTTGTGGTATAATATTAGGGAAATCTTGTTGCACGGCAGTAACACGAATTTTGACCGACCAAAAAGAAAGGGGCGACCGAACGAATGGAAATTGCTATCATTGCACATGACCTGAAAAAAGAACTGATGACGCAGTTCTGTATTGCATACTGCGGAATTTTAAGTAAGCATAATCTTTGTGCCACCAATATCACGGCAAAATATATATCGGAAGCTACCGGACTTGAAATTGAGCGGTTGCTTGCGGGCATGCAGGGAGGCAAGCAGCAGATCGCCTCGCGCATCTCCTGCAACGAAATTGACGTGCTTCTGTATTTTAAGGACACGCGCCCCGATGCTAAAACCGACGAGGTCGAAATGGAGCTTTTGCGCCTGTGCGACCTTTACAACGTGCCGGTTGCAACCAATATTGCAACAGCGGAGGTTATTGTCACCGCGCTCGATAGGGGAGACTTGGATTGGCGCGAGATCATGAATCCGCGCTCGGCATACAATATGAAGCAGCGCGCCAAGGCAAACGCCGAGGCGTAATGCAAAACGGAAAAGACACGTTCTGCACTTCAAACTGCCACCAGAGAATGGCTCGATTCGAACGAATCGCTGGAAGAGCCTTGGCAGAGGGCACAGGGTACCACTTTTCTATGATAATTTCATACCAATGAAGTAAAACGTCCGGGTGGAACCGTGCGGAATCATTCCACACCCCGAACAGGCAAGACCTGTCGGGGTGTGGTTATTTTTATCTATTATTTTCTACATATAGAAAGGAAAACGAAATCATGAAAATCAAAATTATGGATCAGGTTCGCGAATACGACGCACCCGTTACGGTGTACGACGTCGCAAAGGACATGGAGATCGTCACGCGCGCACACATCGGTGCCGAGATCGACGGTAAGACCGTGGCGCTGACGCAGGAGTTGACGGCTGACACCGAGGTAAAGCTGTTGACCTTTGAGGACGCCGCGGGAAAGCACCTGTTCCGTCACACCGCATCGCACATTCTCGCGCAGGCGGTCAAGCGTCTGTATCCCGATGCAAAGCTGACCATCGGTCCCGCTGTTGAAAACGGATTTTATTATGATATCGACTCCGACGTGACCTTCACGCCCGACGCGCTTAAGGCTCTTGAGGGAGAGATGAAGAAGATCGTCAAGGAGAACCTTAAAATTGAAAGATTTGAGCTGCCCCGCGCCGAAGCGATTGCGCTGATGCAGGAAAAGAACGAGCCTTACAAGGTTCAGCTGATCGAGGAGCTTCCCGCGGATGCGGTCATCAGCTTCTATAAGCAGGGCGAGTTTACCGACCTTTGCGCGGGCCCGCATTTGTTTACCACGGGCGCGGTAAAGGCCTTCAAGCTGACGCAGTGCACGGGCGCGTATTGGAAGGGTGACCAGAACAACAAGATGCTGCAAAGAATTTACGGTATCGCGTTCCCGACCAAGGACGAGCTCAACGCATACGTTTTGCAGCAGGAGGAGGCGCTCAAGCGCGATCACAATAAGCTTGGACGCGAGCTGGAGCTCTTCACCACCGTTGACGTCATCGGTCAAGGGCTTCCCGTACTGCTTCCCAAGGGCGCGCGTATGATCCAGACCCTGCAGAGATGGGTAGAGGACGAGGAGCAGAAGCGTGGCTATCTGCTTACCAAAACGCCGCTGATGGCAAAGAGAGAGCTGTACAAGATCTCGGGTCACTGGGATCATTATCTGGACGGTATGTTCATTTTGGGCGACCCCCACGACGAGACCAAGGAGTGCTTTGCGCTCCGTCCCATGACCTGTCCCTTCCAGTATCAGGTATTTCTGAACAAAAAGCGCTCCTATCGCGACCTGCCCATGCGTTTGGGTGAAACCTCTACGCTCTTCCGTAACGAGGATTCGGGCGAGATGCACGGTCTCATCCGCGTGCGCCAGTTCACCATTTCCGAGGGTCACCTGATCCTGCGTCCTGATCAGCTTGCAGAGGAGTTCAAGGGCTGCCTTGACCTTGCGATGCATATGCTGGAGACGCTGGGGCTCAAGGAGGATTGCTCCTTCCGCTTCTCCCAGTGGGATCCCGCACGTACCGACAAGTACGAGGGCACGCCCGAGCAGTGGGACGAGGCACAGGGTATCATGAAAGAGCTCCTGGATGCCAACAAGATCGACTATACGATCGGTATCGACGAGGCGGCGTTCTACGGACCGAAGCTTGACATTCAGATCAAGAATGTATTCGGGAAGGAGGATACGCTGATCACGATTCAGATCGACATGCTGCTGGCGAAGAAGTTCGGTATGGAATACGTTGATTCCAACAACCAGCTCGTAACGCCTTATATCATTCACCGTACGTCCATGGGATGCTACGAGAGAACACTGGCGCTCCTGATCGAGAAGTACGCAGGCGCGTTCCCGCTGTGGCTTGCTCCCGAGCAGGTACGTCTGTTGCCCATTGGCGATGAGCACGTGGACTATGCAAAAGCAGTCAAGGAAAAGCTTGACGCAGCAGGATTGCGCGTCACGCTGGACGATTCCTCTAACACCATCGGCTACAAGATCCGCAATACTCAGCTTCAGAAGGTGCCGTATATGCTGATCATCGGCGGCAAGGAGGTCGAGGAGGGAACCGTTTCCGTGCGTAACCGCGCTGGCGAAACCGTTTCCAAGCCCGTTGACGCATTCCTTGCAGAGGCTCTTGTAGAGGTTGCTACGAAGAAGAGATAATGATAGGATGAATATGGGGAGAGGGAAGCTTCTTGAGGAGAAGCTTCCCTCTCCCCCTACCCCTCACCCTTCAAGACCTTTACAAAAACAGATCAATGGATTGTCTTTAAAAAGTAAAGTGTGAAATTCTACAGAAATATAAAAATCCTACACGAAAGGAGCGGTCATGCTTTTTTTACACAGACGACACTCGAAGCGCCCTTTTGCCGCTTTACGTGATCACGGCGGGAAGCTACTACGATCAACCGCGCGTTGACCGTCCCGAGGGCTTCTGGGCGCATCACGTTTATTGCGTGGAGGAGGGGAGCGGCGTGTTTGAAACGCCTGACGGACGCGTCACGCTGGACGCGGGAGCAGTCCTCTTTATCCGCAAGGGCTATCCCACATCCTACTATCCCGCGGGAAACACCTTCAAGGGCGGCTTTCTCACCTTTGATGGGGAGGCGGTAGATCATATGCTGGAATATTGGCGTGCCGAGGATTTTTGCTATTTCAGGAGCGACGCCTTGGTTTCTATGATCGGACACGTGGCACGCCTTGGCGCGCGGAACGGCACCCCCGCTCAGCTTTCCTGCGCGCTTTATGAGCTTTTGGCGCGCTTTTTTGCGGAGCGGAACGGAAACAGGACGACGCCGAGCTTTATGCGCGCGAAAAATTACATTGAGCAGCATTGCTGTGAACCGGAGCTTTCGGTTTCCGAGGTGGCGCGCGAGGCGGGGATCTCACCCTCGCTTCTGTTCCGACTGTTTCGCGAGGAGGAGCACACCACGCCGACAGATTTTCTGCGTCGCACGCGTATTCGCTGCGCCAAGCAAATCTTATTGCAGCGCGGATCGGTGACGTCGCGGTGCGATGCGGATTTTCCAACGCCGCCTATTTTTGCAAGGTGTTCAAGTCGCTGACCGATATGACACCCAAAGAATTTGTTTCTATTTATACTTTCTGACGGCTTTTTTGTGCATTTTGGCCCGATTGCCCAAAAGAACGGTGCAAAAACGCCTTGACCGACGAATAAATATATGTTATAATAAGATGAGTTTTTTTCTTCGACACGCTTCGACGAAAACGAAACGAAAGGATAGGAAATTCATCTATGTATTACATTCTGTATAATCCGCTTTCCGGCAGCAAGCAGGGCGAGGCGCTTGCAAAAGCCCTTTCCGAAAAGCTCGGCAACGAGGAGCACACCTACGTGAATCTGCATACCGTCACCGATTATTCCGCTTTCTGGAGCGGGGTGGATCTTAAGAATGATACTGTCATTCTGTCCGGTGGTGACGGTACGCTCAACTGCTTTGTGAACGAAAACGAGGGGCTTGCGCTTCCCGAAAAGCTTTACTATTACGCCGCAGGCAGCGGAAACGATTTTAAGGCGGATGTTTCGCCCGATTCCAACGAGCTGATCCCTCTGCATCAGTACATCAAGGATCTGCCCGTGGTTACGGTCAACGGCAAGGATTACCGCTTTGTCAACGGTATTGGCTTTGGCATTGACGGATATTGCTGCGAGGTAGGCGACAAAATGCGTGCAGCCTCGGATAAGCCCGTCAACTATACCGCGATCGCGATCAAGGGGCTCCTTGGCAAGTTCAAGCCCGCAAACGCAACGGTCACGGTCGACGGCGAGACCAAGTCCTACAAAAAGGTATGGATCGCGCCCACGATGAAGGGAAGATATTACGGTGGCGGCATGAAGGTCACCCCCCTGCAGGATCGCTTTGATCCCGAGGGAAAGGTCTCTTATTGCATGTTCCACGGCTCAAGCGCTTTGAAAACGCTGATGGTGTTCCCGTCGATCTTCAAGGGCGAGCACGTCAAGCACGCCGAATGCGTCACGATCGGCTCGGGTCATGAGATCACCGTCACCTTTGATTCGCCCAGATCCTTGCAGATCGACGGCGAAACCGTTCTCGGCGTGACCTCTTACACGGTCCGCACGGGTAAAAAAGCGGTAAAGGAAGAGCCCGTAGCCGCAAAATAATTGAGGTAAACAATGCTTTGTTACATTTTTTTGGTGCTTTCCGCTCTTGGTGGCGTTGGCATCACGCTGTTAGCGGATATCCATATTCTGTGGGCGCTCCCGATCTTTTTGGGGCTCTACGTTTTGATCAATCCGTTGTATTTCTGCCTGCTTTGGCTTTCCACGATCTTTCTTCCCAAGAAGAATAAGCCGATCAAAAAGCCCTTGCGCGGCGTCTATTTCATGATCCAATTCAGCTGTGAGTGGCTGCTGACGCTCTTTGGCGTTCGCGTACACTTTAAGGGAATGGAAAAATTCCCGAGCGAGCCCTTTGTGCTCGTGTCAAACCACCTTTCCAACTTCGACCCCATCGTGGTGCTTTCCAAGGTAAAGGGCCGCAAGATCGCGTTCATCTCCAAGGAATCCAACTTCAAGATCCCCGTGGCAGGCTCCTACGTTCACAATGCAGGCTTTCTGCCGATCGACCGAGAGAACCCCATGCGGGCCATGCGTACGATCAAGCGCGCGGGGGAATTGATGGTGAGCGAGCAGATGATCATGGGTATCTATCCTGAGGGCACGAGAAGCAAATCGGGCGAATTGCTGGAATTTAAAGAAGGCGCATTTCTCCTTGCAAAGCGCGCGAACGCTCCCATCGTTGTGATCACCACCAAGGGAACCAACAGGATCTCCAAGCGCGCGCTCCGCGGATTTACGCGCGTCGAGCTTGAGGTGATCGAGGTGATCGACAAGGAGACCGTTAAGGAGCAGTCCCTGTCCGAGATCTGTGCACACGTGCGTGAAACGATTGAGAATGGACTCAAGGAGAACGCAAGCAATGGCTGATATCCTTGTAAAAACGAATTTGCACACACATACGCGCTTTTGTGACGGTAAGCATACCGCAGAGGAGGTCGTGCTGGCGGCAATCGACGCCAACATGGAGATACTCGGCTTTTCCGAGCATTGCTGCTCCGGGGTTGACGGTGTGTTCGGCATGAAGGCAGAAAACGTGCCGCTTTACCGCGCCGAGATCGAGCGGCTGAAGCGGGAATACCGCGACCGCATCCACATTCTGCTCGGGATCGAGCAGGATATTTACGCCGGGACGCCGACCTTGCCTTACGAATACGTGATCGGCTCGGTTCATTACGTGTATGCGGATGGGGAATATTGCCCCGTGGATTATTCTGCCGAGCACACGGTAAAGACCGTGAACGAGCACTACGGCGGTGATATTCTTGCGTATGCGCGTGCATACTATGAAAGCGTTGCGCGTGTGGCAGACGTAACGAGCTGCGATATCGTCGGACACTTTGACCTTTTGATAAAGTTTAACGAGGACGGTCGCATGATCGACGAGAGCGATCCCAAATACGTTCGATACGCGCTGGAGGCATTGGATGCACTCCTTGAAAAGGACGTCGTGTTCGAGGTCAATACAGGCGCGATCTCGCGCGGATACCGCCAAACACCCTATCCCTCGCCCTTAATCCTGAGACGGATCGCGGAGAAAAAGGGAAGAGTGACGCTCAGCTCCGACGCGCACAACAAGGATCACCTGCTTTGTGCGTTTGACGTAGCTCTTGAGCGTGTTCGCGCATGCGGATTGCGCTCGATCGTGAAAATGACCGCAAACGGTTGGAAAGAACAAAAAATTTAAAATAATATACCCCGAAAGAGAGGAACCCAAAATGAATTTTTTTGATGAGCTGATGAATTACGACAAGGAAGTCTACGACGCTTGTGCGCTGGAGCTGAACCGCCAGCGCAACAACATCGAGCTGATCGCATCCGAAAACATCGTGTCCAAGGCAGTGCTTCTGGCGGCCGGCACGGTGCTGACCAACAAGTACGCAGAGGGCTTTCCCGGCAAGCGCTACTACGGCGGCTGCCAGTACGTGGATATCGTAGAGGATATCGCACGCGAGAGGGCCAAGAAGCTCTTTGGCGCGGAGCACGCAAACGTGCAGCCTCACTGCGGTGCGAGCGCAAACCTTGCAACCTTTTTTGCGTTCCTTGAGCCCGGCGACACCGTCATGGGCTTGAATCTGGCTCACGGAGGACACCTCTCTCACGGCTCTCCCGTCAATATTTCGGGTAAGTATTTCAACGTCGTTCCGTATAGCGTGTCTGACGAGACCGAAATGCTGGATTACGAGGATATCCGTCGCGTAGCACTTGAGTGCAAGCCCAAGATGATCATCGCGGGAGCGAGCGCATACTCCAGAACCATTGATTTTGCAAAGATTCGCGAGATCGCCGACGAGGTGGGCGCGATCTATATGGTCGATATGGCGCACATCGCAGGTCTCGTTGCGGCAGGCTTGCATCCCAGCCCCGTTCCGCACGCGGACGTCGTTACCACCACCACGCACAAGACGCTGCGCGGCCCTCGCGGCGGTCTGATCCTTTGCCGTGAGCAGTACGCAAAGCAGATCGACAAGGCGGTATTCCCGGGTACGCAGGGTGGCCCCTTGCTGCACATCATCGCGGCAAAGGCAGTAGCGCTTGGTGAGGCCATGACCGATGAATTCAAGGACTACCAGACCCAGATCGTCAAAAACGCAAAGGTTCTTTGCGCGGCACTCAAGGAAGCGGGCTTCCGCATCGTTTCGGGCGACACCGACAACCACCTGATGCTGATCGACCTGCGTCCCTTTGGCATTACGGGTAAGGAAATGGAGAAGCGCCTTGACGAGGTGCACATCACCGTCAACAAGAACGCGATCCCCAACGACCCCGAGAAGCCCTTTGTTACCAGCGGTATCCGCGTGGGTACTCCTGCCGTGACCTCTCGCGGCTTTAAGGAAGCGGAAATGCTCAAGATCGCGCAGTGGATGAAGGACGTGGCGTCCGATTTTGAGGCAAACCGCGAGCGCGTGAGCGCCGAGGTCGTGGCTCTGTGCGAAAAATTCCCGATCTACGATTGATTTAAAAAAAAAACGACAAAAAATTCCATAAGGGCATTGACAAGCCCGTGAAAGTATGTTATAATAGCAACCAATAATGATAGAGGCGCACCTATATAAGAGTAGCCGCTGCGAAATAGCCTGCGCGGGCGTTGCAGCGGGAAAAGGATTGGGTGCCGAAGGACGGGAGGGGCGCGTTCCCGATCCTGGCATTGCGGACAAGATCCGCCGTGCTGTCGCAGAAATGCGGAGTGCTATCTTCAACCCGTCATATTCGGATTTTTATTCGAAGGGGCAGAGAAATGCGCTTGCTTTCTCTGCCCGTTTTGATTGTTTCAAGGAAAGGACGAACAACATGAAAAAGACGATTTTTACAGGCGCGGCAACCGCGATCGTGACCCCCTTCAAGAATGGGGAGGTCGACTACGAGCAATTCGGACGCCTCATTGAGTGGCAGATTGCAGAGGGCATCGACGCGATCGTTGCCTGCGGCACGACGGGTGAGGGCTCGACCCTGACCGACGAGGAGCACCGCGAGGTCATCCGCTATGCTGTGGAAAAGGTGGCGGGTCGTGTGCCCGTGATCGCGGGAACGGGCTCAAACGACACCGCATATGCGATCGACTTGACCAAATTTGCGTGCGAGGCAGGTGCCGACGCAATGCTTTTGGTCACGCCTTACTACAATAAAGCAACCCAAAAGGGTCTGATCAAGTCCTTCGAGGCGGTTGCCGATATCAGCACCAAGCCGATCATCCTTTATAACGTACCTTCCCGTACGGGCTGCAACCTGTTGCCCGCAAGCGCGGCGGCTCTGGCTGATCATCCCAATATCGTGGCGATCAAGGAGGCGTGCGGCAACATTTCGCAGATCGCGGAGCTGGCATCCCTCGTGCGCGGCAAGATGGATATCTATTCGGGCAATGACGATCAGATCGTTCCTGTGCTCTCCTTGGGCGGTAAGGGCGTTATTTCCGTCCTTTCCAACATCATGCCGAAGGCCACAAGTCAGATGTGTCACAAGTTTTTCGCGGGCGACGTGGCGGGAAGCGCCGAGATGCAGCTGAATCTTTTGAACCTGATCAACGCTCTTTTCTGTGAGGTCAATCCGATCCCCGTTAAGGCGGCGGTATCTGCCATGGGCTACGGAGAAAACAGCCTGCGCCTGCCTCTGACGCCTATGGAGGCGCAGAATGAGGCAAAGCTGCTGGCACTCATGAAAGAGCAGAACCTGATCTGAACACCGAAAGGAATAAGCACATGAAGATTTTGATTTGCGGCGTTGGCGGACGCATGGGTCGCGAGGTGGCAAAGCTGGCGCTTGACGGCGTGCGCGGAGCGGAGGCTGTCGCGGGCTTTGACGTGCTGCCCATTGATACGCGCGAGTTTCCCACGTATACCGATTGGAGTGCTGTTACGGGCGAGATTGATTGCATCATCGACTTTTCCCATCATACGGGAACGCGTGCGATGCTTGATTTTGCCGTTTCCAAGGGATTGCCCGTCGTGCTTGCCACAACGGGGCACACCGACGAGGAAAACGCCTATATTGACGCGGCGGCAGAGATGATCCCCATATTCCGTTCGGCAAATATGTCGCTTGGAATCGCGCTTTTGGTCGAGCTTGCAAAAATGACCGCAAAAACCTTTCCCGACGCTGACATTGAGATTATCGAAAAGCACCACAACCGCAAGCTGGACGCTCCCAGCGGAACGGCTCTTCTTTTGGCGAACGCCATTCGCGAGATCCGCACCAAGGCGCGTCTGATTTTTGGCCGCTCGGGACAAGCCAAGCGCGAGGCGGATGAGATCGGTGTTCACGCGATCCGAATGGGGAATATTATCGGTGAGCACGAGGTGATCGTGGGAACCGATACCCAGACCATCACGCTCAAGCATGAGGCGCACAGCCGAGCGCTGTTTGCCGAGGGCGCGATCGCCGCGGCGGAGTTTTTGTGCGGCAAGGGCGCGGGTATGTACGATATGAAGGCTATGATTGATGCCTAATCAGACAAACGAGGATAAACCAATGATATGTAACAATCTTTCTGTCAACGCAGAGGGACATTTGTGCCTTGGCGGTCAGGATACGACCGCTCTGGCACAGCAGTACGGCACGCCCCTGTACCTTTTGGACGAGGATCGCATCCGCGAGCGCTGCCGCACTTACAAAAAAGCAATGCGCGAGGCGTTCGGTGCCAAGGCAATGCCGCTATACGCCAGCAAGGCGGCTTCCTTCAAGCAGCTTTACCGCATTATGAAGGAGGAGGGAATGGGCGTGGACGTGGTGTCCTCGGGCGAGGTCTACACCGCCGTCAGCGCAGGATTTCCCATGGAGCGCGCGTATTTTCACAGCAACAACAAAACCGACGCAGATATTGCCTTTGCAATGGAGAATGGCGTGGGCTACTTTGTGGTGGATAACCGCGAGGAGCTGGACGCGATCGAGCGCGAGGCGGCAAAAAGGGGATTGACGCAAAAGATCCTTCTGCGCCTGACTCCGGGGATTGATCCCCATACTTATGCGGCGGTCGCCACGGGCAAGGTGGATTCCAAGTTTGGCTCCGCCATTGAAACAGGACAGGCGGAGGAGATCACCGCTTATACGCTGGGGCTTTCGCATATCCATCTGTCGGGCTACCATTGCCACGTAGGGTCACAGGTGTTCGATTCCGACGTATTCCTGCGTGCCGCGGCGATCATGCTGGATTTTGCCGCAAAAATGTGCGCAAAATATGGGTTTGAATTGGAGGAGCTTGACCTTGGTGGCGGATATGGCGTGCGCTATCTCGAGGAGCATCCCGAAATCGACATCACCGCCAATATCATTGCCGTCGGGCTTGCCGTTAAGGCGCATTGCTCGGTGCTTGGTATGCCGATGCCCGCCGTTCGCATGGAGCCGGGGCGCAGCATCGTTGCCGACGCGGGCATGACGCTTTACAGCGTCGGTACGGTCAAGCGGATTCCGGGGTATAAGAATTACGTATCGGTTGACGGCGGAATGACCGACAACCCGCGTTACGCGCTCTACGGTTCGCCTTACACGGTACTGCTCGCAAATCGTGCAAACGATCAAAGCAAGACCTTCCGTTGCACGGTGGCGGGGCGTTGCTGTGAAAGCGGCGATATTTTGCAGGAGAACGTGGAATTGCCCGAAAACGTCACGCGCGGAGATCTTCTCGCGGTGCTGACCACGGGCGCATATAACTATTCCATGTCATCCAATTATAACCGCATTCCGCGCCCGCCCGTTGTAATGCTTAAGGGCGGCGAGAGCTACGTCGCTGTCAAGCGCGAAAGCTTCGCAGACGTTTGTGGGAATGATATTTAAGGATTGAGAATTGGGGAGAGGGGGACTTCTTAAGGAGAAGTCCCCCCCTCCCCATGCCCCTCACCCTCTAAAACCTTTCCACAAGGGGATCGCCCCCATGAATGGACGTCTTAACAACGTCCATTCATGGGGGCGATGCGCTTCTGCGAAGCGCAGTTTGGCTAGGGGAAATAATCTGCCTCTGCCGAATAGCGAACCAACATGATTACGTGCGAGCGAGTGGCAACGAGCTATAGGCGAGCGACGTACAAACAGAGCT
>JAZRFD010000040.1:0-8694 GCA_045661185.1 Eubacteriales bacterium
TCGCACCCTACGGCGATGCAATTTTTGATGGATTGCGGCGGGACGAGCCGCAGGAAAGTGCGGACTTTTCAAGGTGAGCCACGGTGCAAGACGCGGAAATTGCGCGCCGTAGGGCTTATAGGTTCGACTCTTTGATGGGTACCCACAGTTCAGGTGGGGCCGTGAAAAGCCTTTAAAATCCCGTGCGGTCGAATTGCTTATCCAGCGTGTGGTGTGAAAGCTCAAGCGCCACGGGTCTGCCGTGCGGACAAAAGGTGATGTCGGGGAGCTCCATGAGCTTCTCGACGATCCACTCAACGTGTCCGTCAGCATATTCGCGCCCTGCCTTGATCGCCGCCTTGCACGCGGCCTGGTAAAGCGCCTTTTCAAAAATAATGTCGCGCGTCAATTTCACCGATCCCGTTGCGGTCAGAATCCGCGCCGCGATCACCTGAAGCATATCGGGAACGGCACCGGTCTCTATCCCCTCGGGAATGGCATCGGCCGACACCGTGTTGCGCGCAAAACGGAGCGTAAAGCCGATTTTTTCAAGCTCCTCTGCGTATTCTCGCAGAGCCTCTACCTCGCCGCTGGTCATCATAACGTCAACGGGAAGCATCAGCAGCTGCGAGCTGATCGCCGCTTGCGAGAGCCCTGCCTTGAGCTTTTCAAACAAAATCCGCTCGTGCGCGGCATGCTTGTCAACCACCAGCATCTTGTCCTCGACCTCGACGATCACATAGGAGTGGAATACCTCTCCCACAATGCGGTAGTACGGCACGGCGCGCGCTTCGGGCGCTACAGGCGTCTCGGGAGCCGCGGGTGCTTCGGAGACGGGCGGCACTTTGGGGGCTTCGGGGAGCTTTGGCGGCTCGATGATCGGTGCTTGCATCTGCTCGGGCGAGGGCTTTTTCGCGTCCTTGGGAGCTATCGCAGGCATCTGTCGAGCCTCTGCGGGCGCGGGCGTTACCACGGGCACGTTGCCGCGGTTTTGCACCACCGTTTGCTCGTTTTCAAGCACACGAGGCGGTGTTGCCGCGCGTACGGGTGCCGTGCTTGGCTTTGCGGCGGGTTCTTCCCCACCGTAAAATTTGCGGTATTCCTCTGCCGTCATGCGCATTTGCGGCTGGGGCTGCGTGCGCCCCCCGAGATCGTAGGACAGCTGCCGCGCGGACAGAGATTCCTGCTTGCCGTCCTGCACAGGTACGGTTGCGTCCGACACGCGCGCGGTTGCAAACGCGTTTTTAGTCCCGCGCGTGCCCACATTAAGCTGCATGGATGGGCGCGCGGTGTTGTTTTCCAGCGCCGTGCGCACGGTGTAGTAGATCGCCTCAAACACCGCCTTTTCGTTGGAGAATTTCACCTCTAACTTGGCGGGGTGGACGTTGACGTCCACGCGGGCGGGGTTGATATCAATGTAAAGCACGCAGCACGGGAACTTTTCGGGCGGCATGTACGAGGTATACGCCTGCTCAAGCGCCGCCATGGCGGTCTTACTCTTGACGTATCTGCCGTTGATGAAAAAGTTCTGGTAGTTGCGGTTTGCCTTGAAGTTGTCGGTGCGGCCGATAAAGCCCTTGACAAGGATTCCATCGCTCTCGCTCTCCACCTCGATCAGGCGCGAGGCAAACTCCTTACCAAACACCGCGTAAATGGTGTTGCGGAGCGTTCCGTCGCCCGCGGTCTCAAGCTTGAGATTGCCGTCCACGATCAAACGGAAGGCAATGTGCGGGTTTGAAAGCGCTACCTTTTCCACGTTCGCCATAACGGCCATGGATTCGGTGACGTCCTTTTTAAGGAACTTGCGGCGTGCGGGAACGTTTGCAAACAAATTTTCAACGATGACCGACGTACCCGTGGAGCATCCCTGCTCGGTAATTCCCGCGATATTGCCGCCATGTGCCTCAAGAACCGCGCCAAACTGCGCGTCGGCGGTTTTGGAGATGATCCGCACGTCGGACACCGACGCAATGGCGGCAAGCGCCTCACCGCGAAATCCCAGCGTCATGATGCCGTCAAGGTCGGAAGCCTCACGGATCTTGCTGGTCGCGTGTCTGCGGATCGCCACGGGCAGGTCCTCGGGGGTCATGCCGCATCCGTTGTCGGTCACGCGCATAAAGGTCACACCGCCGTTCTGGATCTCCACCGTCACGCGGTCAGCCCCTGCGTCAATGGCATTTTCCATCAGCTCCTTGATCACCGATGCCGGTCGGTCAACGACCTCACCCGCTGCGATCAGGTTTGCAACGGCAAAGGGCAACACGTTGATCTTTCCCATAGCGATCTCCTTTCAAAAAATTACAGTCGTTTCTTCAAATCAAACAGGAAGGACATACATTCAAAGGGCGAGAGGGTGTTTAGATCCACCGCCTTCAGCTCTGCGATCACCTGCTCGTTGACGCAATCGTCGATCGAAATCAGCGTGTCGTCGGGGGCGGGGAGCTTCTTTTTTCCCTTCGCGCCCGTATCGCTTTCGCTGACGGCACGAGAGGTCGCCTCAACCGAGGCGAGCACCTCACGCGCGCGCTTGATGACCTCGTTTGGCAGTCCCGCCAGCTTTGCAACCTCAATGCCGTAGCTGTCGTCGGTCGAGCCGCGTACGATCTTGCGCAAGAACGTGATGCTGTCACCGCGCTTTTTGGCGGCGATGTTGTAGTTGACGATGCCCTCGAATTCCTCCTCCATGACCGTCAATTCATGGTAGTGCGTCGCAAACAAAGTCTTGGCACCGATCTTGCGACTGTTGGTGTATTCAATGATCGCGCGTGCGATGCTCATGCCGTCAAAGGTAGAGGTACCGCGCCCGACCTCGTCGTAGATGATCAAGCTCTTGCGCGTAGCGTTCTTGAGAATATACGAAACCTCGTTCATCTCCAGCATAAACGTGGATTGACCCGAGGCCAAATCGTCCGACGCGCCCACGCGTGTAAACACCTTGTCCACAATGCCGATATGCGCGTCTGCGGCGGGCACGAACGAGCCGATCTGCGCCATGACCGTGATCAGCGCGACCTGGCGCATGTACGTGGATTTACCCGCCATGTTGGGGCCCGTGATGAGCATCAGGCGGTTCTTGGCGGTGTCAAGAGTGACGTCATTGGGCACGAAATAGGTGTCCTTGACGAACTGCTCCACCACAGGGTGTCTGCCGTCCTTGATCTCGATGCGATCATCCTGCGTGACCTCGGGGCGCACGTATTTGTTGCGCGCCGCGACGGTTGCAAGCGAAAGATAGGAATCCAGCTCCGCAAGCAGCACAGCGGCCTTGCGAATGCGCGCGCTCTGCTCTGCAACGTAGCCGCGCGCCTGCTGGAACAATTCATACTCCAAGGCGCAAAGTCTGTCCTCGGCACCAAGGATCGTGGCTTCCATCTCCTTGAGCTCCTGCGTAATATAGCGCTCACCGTTCGTCAAGGTCTGCTTGCGCACGTAATGATCGGGCACCTGATCGACAAAGGACTTACTGACCTCAATATAATAGCCGAACACCTTGTTAAAGCCGACGCGCAGCGTGCGAATGCCCGTGCGCTCGCGCTCGTCCTCGGCAACCTTTTCCACCCAACCCTTGCCGTCACGCATGATGGTGCGGTATTTGTCAACGTCCTCGTTGTAGCCGTCGGCAATGATGCCGCCCTCGCGGATCGAGAAGGGGGGATCGGGTGTGATCGCGGAGTTGATCCGCGCAAACACGTCCTCCAAAATATCCAATTCGTTGCAAATGCGTCCAAGCTCCTCGCTTTTTGCCGTGGAGAGCAGGCGCTTGATTTCGGGCAGAACCGCAACGGTGTTGCAAACCGCGCGCAGATCCTTGCCGTTTGCGCTTCCGTAAAGAATGCGCGTGATCAAGCGCTCCATATCCAAAACACCCGAAAGCTCCTCGGAAAGCTCCTCGCGGAGCATAAAGGTATCGTAAAGCTCCTCAACGGCGCTCTGTCGGCGCGCGATCGCGGATGTGGAGAGAAGCGGATGCTCCACCCACTGGCGCAGCATACGTGCGCCGGGGGCCGTGCGGGTCTTGTCAAGCACCCAGAGCAGCGTTCCCTTCTTGTCCTTAGTACGCATGGACTCAACAAGCTCCAGATTGCGGCGCGTGTTGATATCCATGTCAAGATACTGCCCGTCCGAATAAACGGTGAGCTCGTTGATGTAGGAAATATCCTTCTTTTCGGCGTCCTCGATGTAAGAAAGAAGGGCTCCGATGGCAGACACCATCGCGTCACTCGCCATTTCCTCCTCGCGCAGGCGGTCGCCAAACTGCGCTTTTACGCGCTCCCGCGCCCCCTGCAGATCAAAGCGCGCGTACTGCTTATCGCTGAGCATCACGCCCTGACGGGAAAGCAGATATGTCCCGACCTCTCCCATATGTCCTCTGTCAAGATTACAGATGACCTCGCTGGGGGAATAGGTGCCAAGCTCGTTTTTGAGCCGCGTATCCATGGCGGAGCCGTCAAAGCTCGTTGCCCACACCTGCGCCGTGGAAACGTCGGCAAAGCAAACGCCATACTCGAACTCATTCATGCAAACGGCGCACAGATAGTTATTTTTTTGCTCGGAGAGCAGACTTGCCTCGATCAGAGTTCCCGAGGACAGCACGCGCACGACCTCGCGGCGCACCAATCCCTTTGCGGTGGCGGGATCCTCGACCTGCTCGCAGATCGCCACCTTGTAGCCCTTTTCGATCAGTTTTCCGATGTAGCCCTCTGCCGAGTGGAACGGAACGCCGCACATCGGCGCCCGCTCCGCCTCACCGCAATCTCTGCCTGTCAGCGTCAGCTCCAATTCGCGCGATGCCACAACGGCATCGTCAAAAAACATCTCGTAAAAGTCACCGAGACGGTAGAACAAAAGGCAATCCTTGTATTGATTTTTGACCTCAAAATATTGCTCCATCATCGGAGTCATGGCAGGTACTCTCCTTTATTTCAAAATCGGGAAACGGTCAGTGGCAGCCGCTGCAGGTGCTGCAGTTGTGCGTGCAGCCCGAGGGCTCCTCGCCCGTGATCTGCGTCATAATGGTCTGGTTTACGGTGTTCATCAGCTCGTTGACCTCTGCCTGCGTTCTCTGCAACTCCACAAACGCGGGGTTTTCCGCGATCTGCTTGTAGAGATCGTCAATTCTTTTCTGGATGCTCTCAATCATCTGCATATCGTGCTCGGGCTGCGCCACGGCTCTCTGCATGGCCTTTTGCTGTACGTCGTACTCAACCATGCACTGCATCAGCTCCGCGTTCTCCTCATAAGCGACCTTTGCCGCCTCAAACGCGATCAGGCGCGCGTCCTCCTTCAGCTTTTTACCAAGCTCTGCTGCCAGTTCAAAAATTTCCATTGTTATATCCTCTTTTCTTTAATTTACTTTTTTACCGTACAACGCGTACGGGTCGGCACGCTCCACCAAAACGCTGACAAAGCGTCCCGTGTCACAGGGCGCGCCCTCAAAGAACACGATCTTGTTTCCGTCGTTCCGCCCCGAATACAGGGCGTCGTTGTTTTTGCTCACACCGTCACACAAAACGCGCACCGTTTGTCCGACAAGCGCCTGATTCTTTTCAAGCCCGATCTCGTTTTGCGTAGCAAGAAGCCGCTCAAACCGCGCGCTTTTGATAGCGGGCTCGACCTGCTCCATTTCAGCCGCGGGCGTTCCCTTTCGGGGCGAATAAATGAAGGAATACAGCATATCGAAGCGCACTGTTCGCAGCATCTCCAGCGTCCCCTCAAAATCCTCCTCACTTTCACCCGGAAAACCGACGATAATGTCCGACGTGATGGTGATATCAGGCATTTTTTCGCGCATGTAGCGCACAATATCAAGGTAACGCGCGCGATCGTAGCGGCGGTTCATCGCTTTGAGAACCGCATCACTTCCCGATTGCATCGGCAAATGGAACTGGTGCGCGATGTGCCGTGACGATGCCATGACGTCAATCAGCTTTCGGTCGGCATCCTTCGGGTGGCTGGTCATAAAGCGCAGAACGTAGTCGCCCTCGATCGCATCAAGCTCCGAGAGCAGATCGGCAAAATCGTAAGGGTAGCCGCTGTCCTTGGCGTAGGAGTTGACGTTCTGCCCCAAGAGCGTGATATCGCGGTATCCTGCCTCGACAAGCCCGCGCACCTCCTCCACGATCTTATCCTTCTCGCGGCTTCTTTCTCGCCCGCGCACGTAGGGCACGATGCAGTAAGAGCAGAAATTGTTACAGCCGTACATGATCGACACCCACGCGCGATACTTGCTCTCGCGCCGAATGGGTAGATCCTCGGCAACAAGATACTCCGCCTCCTCGGGGCAATAGAGCCGCTTTCCCTTCTCCAGCTTTTCGCAAAGCAATTGCGGGAAGCGATGAAGCGAGGACGTTCCAAACGTAAAATCGACGTAAGGATAGCGGAATTTGATATCGTTTTTGCGATGCTCCTGCACGACCATGCAGCCGCACACAGCGATCACCAAGGACGGATTTTTCGCCTTGAGATGCTTGTACTGCCCTACGATGGAGAGCGCCTTTTGCTCGGCGTGCTCGCGAATGGCGCAGGTGTTGACCACGATCAGGTCAGCGTCGGCAGGCTCCCGCACGATAGAATACCCCATCGCCTCGCAAAGCCCTGCCAGCTTTTCGCTGTCCGCCTCGTTTTGCTGACACCCAAAGGTCAAAACGTAGGCGCCGCGGCGCGCACCGTGCGCGGCCAGATACGCCTCGTTTTCCGCACGCATCCGCTCGATATATATTCTTTGCTTTTCCACCTCTTCGGGCGGCAGAATATTTCGTTTGTTCATACTTCTATCCTTAACATTATAATATCTCATCTTATTATTATACAAGAAAAATGTCAAAAAGTCAAGAGAAAACGCAAAGAATCTTGGGGCGCGTTATAAATCATAACCACCCGTCAAATGGGTGGTATGTACAAGGGCTAAAAGCCCAGTACTACCGGCCGGCGGTGGGGGGCTGGTGGCTTTTGCCTTGCAAAAGCCTTTCGCACATTCCACTACTGTTCCCAAAAGCAAGGTTCTTAGTGAGCCTTCTCCAGCGGAGAAGGTGGCATGCCGTAAGGCATGACGGATGAGGAGAGCCGATTTATGTTGTGCAAGGGTGTTCTCCTCATCCACCGCTAAAGCGATCCCCCTTCTCCGCTGGAGAAGGCTAAAAAGGCACGCCCTTCGCTTTTCGATCAAGGTATAACCTCTATTGCCACCCCCAAACACGAGGAGGCTGCCTAAAGGCATTAAAGCAAGAAGCGACGAATTTCACAATTCGTCGCTTCTTGTTTTATTCTGCGGCATCGGGAATAACGGTTGTACCCACGTTGTAATACGTGTGTGTCCAGGATTCCTCGCCCTCTGTGCCGACGCCAACCGTAATCGTGCAGGAAACGAGCTTTTTGTTCTTAAACACAAGCTCGTATTTCTCGTCGTCCACCGACGCATCGTACAAAACGTAGGAGCCTGTTTCCGCATTGTATTTGAACAATGAATAGTATTCGATCATTTCAAATACGTTTCCGCAATCGCGTCTGCAAAATTCTTCAAAGTCGAAGCTTTCGCTGACGTAATTGCCCTCTTTGTGCACACCGTCCGCAATATAGCAAATGCTCTCGCTCGCAGCGTCGGTGTATTTGACGGTCACGTTCAGCTTTCCGTTCACCGTAAATGCGCTTTCGGAGAGTGCCGCACGCCACTCGGCCTCGGTGACCGTATTGGATGAAAGCCCCGGAGCTGTGCTCTTAAGCTTTCCGCATACGGTACAAATGAGCATATTGGAAAGCGTTTCGTGCGTTTCAAACGTGTGTTTTTCCTTGTCGACAACCTCATCGCAAGCCACGTCCGCGCACTCATGCCAGTGATAGCTGTCGTTGCTCGACCATTTCTTTTCGTATGCGTGCGTATGCGTATTCTCCTTGTTGCAAGAAACCAACATCGCGGCGGGAATGCAGAGACAAATTGCCAAAAAAATCAATATTGCTCTTTTCATGGTGTCCTCCTGTCAAAACAATCCCGTGATCTTGCCGTCCTCATCCACGTCGATACGTTCGGCCGCGGGAGATTTGGGAAGTCCCGGCATGGTCATGATGTCACCCGTGAGGGCTACGATGAAGCCCGCGCCTGCCGACACCTTGACGTTTCGCACGGTGACGGTAAAGCCCTCGGGGGCTCCAAGCTTTGTCGCGTCGTCTGAAAAGCTGTACTGCGTTTTTGCCATACAAACGGGAAGCTTGTCAAAGCCGAGCGCGGTCAATTTGTCGATCTCCTTCTTGGCCGTGGGGGCAATCACCACGCCGTCGCCACCGTAGATGCGCTTGACGATGGCGTCGATCTTTTCGACGATCGTGCCGTCAAGGTCGTAGGAAAAGCGGAAATCCTTGGGCTCCTCGCAAAGTCTGACGACCTCGCGCGCCAATTCTTCACCGCCCGCGCCGCCGTCCGCCCAAACGGTGGAGAGCACCACGTTAACGCCAAGCGTCTTGCATTTTTCAATGACAAGCGCGATCTCGGCATCGGTATCGGTCGGGAAACGGTTGACCGCCACCACGCACGGAAGTCCGTATACGTTTTTGATATTGGAGACGTGGCGCAACAGGTTCGGGATACCCGCACCAAGCGCCTCGAGGTTCTCCGCACCCAGATCGGTCTTTGCCACGCCGCCGTGCATCTTGAGCGCACGCACGGTCGCAACCAGCACCACCGCGTCGGGACTCAGTCCCGCCATGCGGCATTTGATATCCAGA
>JAZRFD010000041.1:0-6981 GCA_045661185.1 Eubacteriales bacterium
GGAGGAGCGCTTTGACGCAACCATTGATGCGGGATTGAACATTCTCAACACCATGGTTGAGGACGCAAAGAAGGCAAACGCGAAGGCGCTTTCGGGCGAGGACGTGTTCAAGCTTTACGATACCTTCGGCTTCCCCATTGACCTGACGCGCGAGATCGCGGAGGAAGCAGGTCTTTCCATTGACGAGACTCGCTTTGCGGAACTGATGCAGGAGCAGAAGATCCGTGCACGCGAGGCACGCGCCAACATCAGCGGCTGGTCGAACGCATCGGGCAATCTGCTCGCAAATCTTCCCGCAACACGCTTTATCGGCTACGAAAAGCTTTCGGGCGAGGCGAAGATCCTTGCGATCTTCACCGACGACATGAGTGTGGACGAAATCAGCGAGGGCGATTGCACCGTGATCCTTGATACCACTCCCTTCTACGGTGAGGGCGGCGGTCAGATCGGCGACACGGGCGTCATCAAAACCGCAACCGCCGAATTGACCGTAACCGATACCAAAAAGACCGACGGCGTGTATATTCATCTGTGCACCGTTGTCTCGGGTGCCGTCAAAGTTGGCGACACCGTAAGTGCCGAGGTGGACGCACACCGTCGCGCGGCGATCATGAGAAATCACTCTGCGTGCCATCTGCTCCAGAGTGCTTTGCGCCGTGTGCTGGGCAATCACGTTGAGCAGTCGGGCTCTTACGTTTCCGATACCGTTTGCCGCTTCGACTTTACGCACTTTGCCGCTATGACCGCGGACGAGATCGCACGCGTTGAAGAAATCGTCAACAGCGAAATCCTTGCGGGTCAGATCGGTTCGATGACCGAGATGCCCATTGACGAGGCAAAGAAGCTGGGGGCTATGGCTCTGTTTGGAGAAAAATACGGCAAAATCGTGCGCGTGGTGCGCATGGGCGAGAACTCCGTGGAATTCTGCGGAGGCACGCACGTGGACAACACCGCAAAGATCGGTATGTTCAAGATCCTCTCCGAGTCCTCCGTGGCCGCAGGTGTGCGCCGCATTGAGGCAACCACGGGTGAAGGTATTTTGAAGCTGCTCGCCGAAAAGAATGCCCTGATCGCAGAAACCGCCAAGGAAATGAAGGTGCAGAAGCCCTCCGATCTTTCCAAGCGTGCGGCACAGATGCAGAGCGAAATTGCCGCGATGAAGCGCGAGATCGACGCGCTCAACGCAAAGATTGCCGCATCCCAGATTGATTCCATCATTGCGGGCGCCGAAACGCTCGGCGCAGTTCGCCTGATCACAAAGGATCTGGGTGAGATGGATGCGGGTGCTGCAAGAACCCTTGCCGACGAGATCAAGGCGCGTTACGACGATATCGTAGCCGTGCTTGCGATCCACGACGAGCAGAAGCTCAACTTTATCGCCGTTGCGGGCAAGGATGCCGTTTCCCACGGCGCACACGCAGGAAGGCTGGTCGGCGCGGTGGCGGCTGTTACAGGCGGTAAGGGCGGCGGACGCCCCGATAATGCAATGGCAGGCGGCAAGGAAATTGCCAAAATTGCCGATGCGTTGAGCTCTGCAAAAGAAAATTTGTCGGTTTTGTTGAAATAATTAAAACGTTTTTCAAAAAACTATTGACAATCCACTTTAAAGGTGATATAATTGTATTGTGGTATTATTTCACAAGAATATCACAAAAAAAACACAATAAAAGGAGAATTTTCATCATGAAAAAGTTCACCAAAGTTCTGGCGCTCACTCTCGTAGTGATCATGTCCGTTCTCACCCTCGTTGCTTGCGCAACCCCCGCTAAGGATCCTAAGGATGCTGAGAAGGCTCTGAAGGACAACAAGTACAATGTTCAGCTCGTTGAGCTCGACGAAGCTACCAAGGACGGCGAGATCGCTATGCTGACCGCTAGCAACAAGGATGGCGAGTACATCTACATCGCTTGGTACGAAGATGCTAAGTCCGCTAAGGAAGCTTACAACGACGCTAAGGAACAGCTGAAGGAGCAGAAGGAAGACCTCGAGGATATGAAGGATGAGCTCGGCGACGATTACGACGAAGCTAAGGAAGCTCTCGACAAGATGGTTGTTGGTAAGTCCGGTAAGATGGTTTGGATGGCATCCTCTAAGGACGCTGTTAAGGCTGCAAAATAATTCTCTTAACATAAAAAAGGAAGTCGCCTCGGTGGCTTTCTTTTTTTAATTGACAAACCGAACATTTTATGATATACTGTTTTTACATCAAATGAAAGGTGACGTCTTATGAAAAAAACAGTTTCCATTCTGCTCGTTCTCCTCTGCCTTCTCCTTCCCCTCTCTGCGTGTGCCGGTCGAGACGGCGGAAAACCCGCCACTGACCCCGACGATGCCAAAGCCGCACTCAAGAAAAACGGCTACACCGTCAGCATCACGACCGACGAGGCGCTGCTTGATCACGAGGGGCTGAATACCACGCTTTACGCGTACCGTGATGAGAACGTGATCACGATCCACTATTTTGATTCCGCCTCTGACGCAAACGCGGCTTGGGACAGCATCAAAAAAGACGGTTATATCTGTAAAAAATCCGACAATATGATTTGGATCGCTACGTCTGCCGCAGTCGTCAAGGACGCGCGGTAAACGCAAATACGGGGAGAGCCTGAACGGTTCTCCCCGTGTTTTTTTATTCGAGATTGCCCCAGTTGCTCATGGGGGTGGTATCGTAGAGCTTTTTGCTTGCGGATTCGCCCTCGGCAAGGAGCGTGCAAGCAACCGACAGGCGCAAGCGATCCTTTACGTCGGCCTCAATGTAAAGGCGCGTCAATCCGCATCCCTCGATGGGCTCTGCCGCAAAGCGTGCCTTTCCAAAGCCGCCCGCCTTGCAAAGCAGGGTCTTGCCGTCCTTTTCAAGCCTTGCGATCTTGTTGCCGCCCTGAAGCGTGACGTTGGCAGGTGTGTAAACCGCCCAAACGATCTTGCCCGGCTTTTTGAGCACCAGCTCGTCCTGAATGACCGCAACAGAACGGTTTTCGGTGAGCATCACGCCACGTTTGCCGCGTGCGATCGCATCGTTTGTAGAGGTCATATCGACCACCGCGTAAATGCGCTCCAGACTGCCGCGCATTTCGGTTAGCTTGGCCTCGGCAACAGGACTCTGATCGGGCGCGGGAGATGCCACGGGGTTGACTACGATGGTATTCTGCCCTGCCGCGCGACGACGCATCGTCACGGGTAAAGACGCCATTCCGCCCGTTTCCGCAAAGAAACGAACACCGCCGCAATCAAGGATCACACTGCCGCAGTCAAGGTCACCGTTCGCAACCGCGTTGCTGCCGCCGTGGAGTCCCAAGAACCAATCCTCATTGCCCCAGCCCGAGCGCATGACAGCCAGTCCCGCCTTGCGGTAAACCGCATCCAAGGGCATACGAGGCGCGTACGCGTCATCAACGGGCGTATAGAACACAATGTCAAAGGGACTGACCTTCTTCTGCCCTGCTAAGATCTGCTGACGACGAAGCCACGCGGGAGTGGGATCCTCGGTCATTGCAGACACGCGGAACGCCATATCATTATTCACGGGAACAGCCGCACTATTGTGGTAGTTCCACATACCGTTTACGTTTTCGGTGCAGATCGGGAAATAAACGCTGCTTATAAAGCCGGGAGCGCTGCCAAAGCCGTAATCGTCGCCGCACGCCTTTTCAAGCATCGCGATCATCAGGGTCAGCGCGCGGTAGCTCTTTTCCCAAGCCGCCACGCCCTCGGAATATCCTCCGTCGGGCGCGTAGGACGCAAAGCACGGCTCGACGTTGCGCAAAACGCGGTCGATCAGGCGCAGCACGGTTTCGGGATAGATATCGCAGAGTGCCAAAGCCATAGCAAGCATACCGGCATTCACGACCGCCGCGGCAGTGCCGCCCGCGATCCACATTTTTCTCTTTCCGTCATAGCAATCAAGACCCACACGCATACCCTGGCGCAGCATTGCGCGCTCAACGATCGCCTTTCTGCCCTCGCTCCACGTGTGGTGGCACCAGTCGTAGCAAATCGCCACAGAAAGCGCAACCGTACCGAGCACTGACATCAAATTAGGATTCCAATCGGGAAGCTTTGCAAGCGCCTCGCATTCAAGGGCTGCGCGCTCGGAATATTTCTTGTCACCCGTCACGCGATAAAGCGTTGAGAACGCAAGCAGTCGGTCCGCGGAGTCCGAAAGAGCATCAACGGACGCGATCGGCTCTGCGGCAAATGCCGCGCTACCCGTTCCAAAGTCTGCCTTCAGCTTTGCAACGTAGTCCTTCAGCTGTCCGTCCTCCTTGGCGGTACGGCGCAGCTGCATCAATTCGTCAAAGGAGAGCAAGAGCCTTCCGCGCGACGCATTTGGGAAGCGGCGACGCAGATCCGCCACCACGCGGTCTGCCGCGGGACGACGGAAGGTCAGGTCGGAAACGAGTTGCCAGATCACAGACGCGTCTCTGCCGCTCTGGAAGATGTTTTTGCGGTTGGAAAGGACGATCAGACCCGTGGAATCCACGAACATCTGGCGCCAGCGGAAAAATTCGCGCACGTAATCTGCCGGGAAAAAGAGCGTTCCGCCCACGGCACGGGGTGCAAAATCAAGCGCCTGCTCCTCGCCGTCCACGGTGAGTTTTCTCTCCCCTGCCACAAACGCGTACTTCTTGCGGCGGTAAGTAAAGTTCAGCGTCAGCGCGCGGTTGTCCACAACCGTAGAAAATGCAATGCAAGCCGCAACGGGCGCCATGGGGAGCCAAAGCGTGCCGTCCTCCTCAAAGGGGCGCGCGTCCTCACCGTCGATCGAGTTGGCGATTCTCTTGCGATCCACGATGCTGAAGTTACCCGTGCGCGAGAACAGAGCAGCGCCCTTGAGCTCGGGCATGGTGGTGTAAAGAGGTGCCGCTACGATATCATACACGTAAAAGCTGTCGATGTAAAGAATGGGCTTGCGCGCGCCATCGGAAGCACCGCCGACGTATTCCAAGGTAATGCTACCAATGTTATCCCAGCCCGCAGCGTCGCGTACGCTGTGCAAAAACGGCAGTTCAATACGGTAATCGTTCCAACCGTCCTTCACAATCTTCAATTCGCAAGCATAGCCGTTTTGCCCGTCGCCCTCCGCGCTATTGTCAAACAGTACGCGGAAAGAAAGCCCCGCGGCACACACGCCCATGACCGAAAAGGTCAGAAAGCGCACGCTTGAAAGATCGGAGCCCCCCATCGGGATCGATACGCGCGGTTGCTTAACGGGATACCAAGCCGCCGACATATGCGCGCTCTTTTTGTGGGCGAGGTCAGGCTTAAGCCCCGCGCCCTCGATCAGGTCGTACTGATTCATATCCACGAGGAGCTGTGCCTCGCTGCTTTCAACCGCCTCGATCATGCTTCTCAAATTCTTTTTCATTGACGTCCCCCTCTGTCCGTGTAAGTATATTTCTCTAATTTAAAGTATAACACACAAAAGCCGAAATGTCAATTTCGGCTTTTGTTTTTTTATGTATTTTTTTGATTTTTTTGGTCTGATAGAATACGGAAATTCAGAGGGTTGCAACAAAGCGCGCAAACGCCGCGCGGCCCTCGGGCGTGCACTTGTAAACACCGGCATCCTCAAGACCCCCTTCAAAGGTTCTGCCGATCTCGGTTTGCAGGATTGTGTGCACGTTTTCGGGGGTAAAGGTATAGTTTTTTCGGAAGCCCGCAACCCATGCCGCATGCTTGGAAAGCGTTTCGTCGGTGCCGAGATCCCGCCCCTCTAAGATCGCATCGGCAAGTGCCGCCATTTCCGCCTTGAGTCGGGACGGAAGCACCGCCAAGCCCATGACCTCAATAAGACCTATGTTCTCTTTTTTGATGTTGTGCTTGTCAGCGTGCGGATGGAATACGCCTAAGGGATGCTCCTCGGTGCAGAGATTGTTGCGCAGAACGAGGTCGATCTCATAGTCCTCGCCACGGCGGCGCGCAATGGGCGTGACCGTGTTGTGCGCCTCCCCGTCGGTTTCGGCATAAATGCCCACCGCGGGATCCGAATACGTGCGCCATGCCGCCAAAATGCGGTCGGAAAGCTCGATCAGCGCCTTGGGATCGGCTGCGCGCAGACGAATAACCGACATCGGCCACTTGACGATACCCGCCTTGACGTTTTCAAAGCCCTTAAAGGACAGCTCGGTTTCAATGTCCGCGCGCTCCATCGCAAAGGTGTATCTGCCGCCCTGCATGTGGTCGTGCGTAAGGATCGAGCCGCCTACGATGGGCAGATCCGCATTAGAGCCCAGCATATAGTGCGGGAATTGCTCCACGAAATCCATTTGCTTTTGGAAGGTACTGCGGTCGATCTTCATCGGTGTATGCTCGCCCGACAACAGAATGCAATGCTCGTTGTAATAGACGTAGGGCGAATATTGCAGGAACCACGCCTTTCCCGCGATGGTCACGGGGATGAGACGGTGCGACTGTCTTGCCGCCTGCGTCATGCTACCCGCATATCCCTCGTTTTCACGGCAAAGTGCGCACTTGGGATATCCCGTCTGCTTCTGCATTTTTGCCGCAGCAATCGCCTTGGGATCTTTTTCGGGCTTGGAGAGGTTGATCGTGATATCAAGGTCACCGTATTTGCCATTGTAGATCCATTTGACGTCCTTTTTGATGCGGTAGGTGCGGATGTAGTCGGAATCACAAGACATGCGGTAATAGTAATCGGTTGCCATTTTGGGGTCGATCGCATACAAACGGTCAAACTCGCGCTTGACCTCGCTCGGACGCGGCGTCAGGATCCCCATCAGCTTTGTGTCAAAAAGATCGCGTCCCGTAATGCCTCTGTCGGGGATGATATTGTTTGCAATGGCATAGTCGCAAAGGTCACCAAGAATCTCCTCAAGGGGAGCGTCGGCGTCGGGAGCGCGGTCGGGCGTGGGATCTGTCACCTGCAGTTCCTCCGCCAAGCGGTTGCAGAGATAGACGCGGTCGCACTCCTCGGCAAGAGAGCGAGAAACGGCGTATTCGCAAAGATCGGCAATTCGATTA
>JAZRFD010000042.1:0-3985 GCA_045661185.1 Eubacteriales bacterium
GAAAAGCGCCGAAAAGAAGGTGTTTCGCCGCCTGCGGGCGGCGAGGAGGGCTCCGCGCCCTCCACTGCGCAAACTTTTGAAAAAGTTTGATCAAAACTTTCGGCAAACTGACGAAAGCCGTTTGTTTTGTCTACAGTCTGCTGTGGGGAAGAACCTTTTTGAGAAAAGGTTCTTCCCCACACCCCATCTCCAAAAACTTTCACCAAAAGGGGTATTGTCTACCCTCATCGGGAATCGCTTTCAAAGCGGTTCCTTTTTTTCGTGCCTACGTGGTGAAAGGTTGTAATGCAGTACAGACTCTACTGCATGGGAAAGAACAGAGCGCAGACGGAAAGGTACTCCCGCAAGCACTTGGGAACCCCCACCCCAAGCGCTCCACAAAGTTAGTTTTGCGTGGGATTGGGGTTAACGCCGCAGGCGGCGTTAGGCTCTCCCTCTGGGAGAGCCGGTGCCGTAAGGCGACTGAGAGGGCGTAGGGGACGCGCCCCCGACGTCTCGCGGAATTTACAAAAACAAAACGGCTACAAGGTAGGGGCGACCATTGGTCGCCCGCCCAAAAAAGGATTTCGCCCCTACAGTGAAAATGTGCGTACATCCTGCGCAAAACAAAAGAGGGCGCACAATGTTGTGCACCCTTGATTGGGAACTATAATCCACGTAGGTGAAAGTTTTTGAAAAAAGGTTTCTCCCCGAAAAGCACCCCTTATTCACGCACGCCCTTCTCAAACGCGCGACAGAGATCGGCGGAGAGAGCGCGCATGCGGTCGGGGGTGACCTTCAGGACGCGGCGGTCATAGGTGAGAAGTCCGTTGGTTTCGTCCTCGACGTCGCTGACCTGCGTCAGCACCGCGGCGCAAAGCCCTTGCGCGGCGAGGGGTATGATCTCGCCTCGGTAGAGCGCGTCAAGCGCGTCCTCAAACGCGGCAAGATCGGTGAAAAAGCGGTAGCCGTAGGTCTTGTCAAGATTGAAGGAGTGCCCCTCTAATTTGCAGGAGTAGCCGCCGAACTCCGAGAGCACGAGCGGGCGGTCGGAAAGGGGCAGATTGACCTTTTTAAAGTAGACGTGCTCGCTTTGCACGTCGCTTTTTTGCGTGCGGAACCAGCCCGAGGCGGTATCGTAGACGCGCGTGGGGTCATCAGCCTTGAGCGTGTCGTAAACACGGTCGGCATCGGCGTATTGCCCCCAGCCCTCGTTAAAAATCGTGTAATAGCACACCGACGGGTAGGAATAAAGCAGGTCGAGCGTCTTTCGCGCAGCGGACTCAAACGCTTCCTTTTGCGCGCGCGACGCGCGGTGCGCAATGCCTTTTTTCAGCCCCACCGTGGGGAGTGCGGTGTCAAGCAGAAAGTGATAGTCGCCGTTGTTCACCATGTCCTGAAAAACCACCATGCCGCGCTTGTCGCACTCGTAATAAAACACTGCGGGCTCGATTTTGATGTGCTTGCGGAGCATGTTAAAGCCGAGACGCTTCATTTGATCAATGTCAAAGCGGTAGCCGTCGGGAGAGGCGGGCAGATAGATGCCGTCGGGGTAATAGCCCTGATCGAGTAGCCCGTGGAAGAAATAGGGACGGTCGTTCAGCGTAAGATAGGGACGGCCGTTCACCTCTTTTACGCCAACCGTGCGCAGAGCAAAGTAGGACTCGACCATGTCGCGCCCATCGGTGAGCGTAAAGCGATACAGGTGTGGGTTTTCGGGCGTCCAGAGGATCGGAGCTTCAACCTCAAGCACAAAACGGTCTCCCGTAAAGTGATAAACGCGATCACCGTCGGGCGCGTGAAGCGTGAGCGCTTTTTCGTTGCCACCGCCCACGGCTTCCAGCGTGACAGAATTCAGGGTCGGGGTGATTTTGAGGGACGTAAACGCGTTTTCAACGACGCTTTCAAGCCACACGGGCTGCCAGATGCCGCTTGTGGGCGTGTACCACATGCCACCGCGTTTTTTGCATTGCTTGCCCCAGGGGAGCGTGTGGTTAAGCGGGTCGGAAACGGTCACCGTCAGCGCGTTTTCACCGCCCTTGAGGGTGTCGGTAATATCCAGCACAAAGGGGAGATAGCCGCCCGTGTGTGAGCCGACGGAGATGCCGTTGAGCGACACCTGTGCGACCTGATCCACCGCGCCGAAGTGCAGCAGCACCCGATCCTTGCAAAAGCCCGTGGGGAGCGAAAAGGTGGTTTCGTAGACCCATTCCTCGCCCTTGCCAAGCGGGCGTTCGATGCCCGAGAGCGGTGACTCGGGCGGAAACGGAACACGGATCAGCCCCAGCGGCGTGCGCATTCCGCGCTTTTGAACAGAGAGCGCCCAATCACCTACCAGGGAGAGGTAGGAATCACGCTTCATTTGCGGGCGGGGGTACTCGTCCGCCCAATCGGTGGCGTCCGAATCCTCCTCAAAGGGCGTTTTTAAGCGACACGTGCGCACTTTTTTCGTCTTTTGAGTGATGAGGAGCAGAAAAACAAGCACCAAAATGACGATCAGAGCCGCCAAAAAGATGTTGCGGTTGGGTAGGAAGGATTCGGTTCCGTCGCTGTTTTTCACCGTTTCGGCGTTCGCAAGCACGGTCTTTCCGATAAACGGTCCGATGAGCCCCGGCAGGAGCACCTGCGAGCAGATGCGCACGCCTTGAAGCATTCCCGATTTGCCTTCGGGCGTGTTGTCGCGGATGGCCGCACCAAACACCGCCATGCCCGAGAGATAGCCGCACATCATCAAGAGCGACCCCACAAACACGAGCGCTACGTCGGTAAAGAAGAACAGGAGCAGATAGCCTGCCGAGAGCCACGCCAGCGAGAACGCGGCGGCAAAGCCGAAGCCCTTTTTGTCATAGACCTTGCCCCAAAGCGCGGTTGCGACTGACGCTAAAATGATCGCGGGCGCCATAACGAACACGTAATTCTCCATTTTCAGCGTTTCGCTGTAATAGATGATCAAGTAGGGCATAAAGATCTGGATCGAGATATTAAAAAGGATGAAAAGCCCCATAAAGGCGTAGAGCGTGGGCGTTTTTTGGAGTGTGGACGGGCGGAAGCCGTAGATCACGTTTTGCCAATAGCCCGTTTTGGTCGGTGCGATCGCGGGGTCGCGGATAAGAAACAGCCCCAGAACGCCCACGGCGATCACAACGCCGCCGATGATGAGAAACACGGTGACCCAGCTTTCGGGGAGTGTGAGGTCAAAGAACATAAAGCCGCCGAACACCGCAAGGATCGCCACCAGTGGCATCATGGCGTTGATGCCCTCGACCGCACCCCGATTGGTGCTGTCGGTGGAGTCGGTCAGCCATGCGTTAAAGGCCGCATCGTTGGCGGAGGAACCGAAAAAGGTCATCACGCAGTCAAGAATAATGACGAGGTAAACACCCACCGCCGCGGCATTTGCAACCGTTGGAAAGAGCGCGTGGATCACGTCCATGCGTACAAGCGCAAATCCAAGGATCGAAATACCCCAAAGGATATAGCCCCCGCAAATGAACAATTTGCGTTTTCCGATCTTATCCGACAGAGCACCTATGAGGACTGTGGTAAGGGTGGCCGAAACGGCACTTGCCGCGACCATGAGCGCGATGTGCTCGGCACTTGCCGCGAACATTTCGTAAATAAAGACGTTGAGGTACATGTTTTCCACGACCCACGCCACCTGTCCGATCAGGGAAAAAAGGGTCAAGGCGCACCACGTGCGAGGAGAAAGCTTGGTTTTCATAAACACCTCCTGTGTGTGTTGCTTTTATTGTATCATATTTTCGCCGCGTATGCAAGGGGGAAAATATTTTTCCAAGGGGCAAGACGCTTGTGTGCCGGAGGGGCCGCGCCCATGACAAAAAAGTATTGACAATCAAGCGGTAAAATGCTATAATAAAATCGGAGAGAACTCCAAAAGACAAGAAAGTGAGGTACATACGATGAAAAAATTATTGTCTTTGTTGTTGGCGATCTGCCTGTGTGCCGTTTGCTTCGTTGGTTGTAACGAGGGGAAGGACGGCGAGGA
>JAZRFD010000043.1:0-13244 GCA_045661185.1 Eubacteriales bacterium
GAATCCCGATCTGCATCTTGATCTTGGCGATGAGGTAACGCTGGTGGCAAGAGCAAACGACTCCACCACCTGGTGGGTCATCCGCACGGAAAACGGCACGCTCTATTTCGTAAACAGCATGCTGTTCCAGACCGCGGCGAATTAAACAAACAATAAAACAGCCAAGGGCGTTGCCCTTGGCTGTTTTATTAGTCCCCAAAACGGATATGGAAGCCACCGCCACCGTTGTCGTTTCCGCCGTTATCGGTGTGGATCTCAAGGTAGGGCGAGAGTACACGCGCGGTATTGGCAATGGGCATGGACTGCACGTAGACTCTGCCGGGGCCCGTGACGTGCGTGTGGAACAGCCCCTCGCCGCCAAGAAAGATATTCTTCGCGCCCTTGACCATTTCAATGTCCATCGTGCAGGTGTCGCTCATGGCCGCAAGATACCCCGTGTCCACGATGATCCGCTCACCCGGCGCTAAAATGTACTCCTTGCAGTAGCCGTCGATCTCGATAAACGCCATGCCGTCACCGCTGATGCGCTGCATGATAAAGCCCTCACCGCCGAAAAAGCCGCTACGGAGCTTCTTTTGGAACCAGACCGAGCGGTCCATGCCCTTTTCCATCGCCAAAAAGCTGTTTTTTTGCACGATGATGCCGTTGCTCGGCGTGACGCGGCACGCCATGATCGAACCTGGGAAGCTGGACGCCAACGCGATCATTCCTTCACCGCCCATAGCGGTATACTCGTTCATAAAAAGCGACTCGCCCGAAAACATGCGGCCAAACATCTTTTTGATGCCGCCACCCGTGTTGGTCTCCATCCTCATGTTCGGGCTCATCCAGCTCATCGCGCCGCTCTCGCAGCAAAGCGTTTGCCCCGCCTCGGGGTAACAGATCACGACGGGAAGATTCCCACCCTCAATTTCATACTTAATCATAGTCTGCTCCTTTCAAAAGATACAATGCAGTCATATAGCTCCTGCGGACGCGCAACCAAAGCGTCAGCACCGTCGCGCAAAAGCTCCTCGCGACCGCGGAAGCCCCACAGCACGCCCAGCGTGTAAAGCCCCGCGTTTTTGCCCGTTTGCATATCCACGCCCGTGTCGCCAACGTACACGCATTCGGTGGGAGAGACGTCAAAATCGCGCATCACATCCAGCACCGCCGCAGGATCGGGCTTGAGCGGGATATCGTCCTTCTGCCCTGTGACAAAATCGAAATATCCCTCGCCATAGAGCTTGTTGACCACGGCATGCGCCGCAAAATCGGGCTTATTGGAGACGATCGCAAGTCTCGTGCCGCGCGCCTTGAGCGCGTCCAAAACCGCCAAAAGTCCCTCAAAAACCGTTGTGCCGTACGTGACGTCCTTGTTGTACGCCTCGTTATAATCTGCAAAGACACGCTCAAACAGCGCGTCACTGTAGCAGCCTCGGTATTCAAGCATTCCGCGCACCAAATGGCGCGCGCCCTTGCCCGCCAAGAAATTATACTGTTTCGTTTCGATGGGCTCGACACCGTGCTTGATCAGCGCACCGTTTGCATAATGCGCGATCGTGCCAACCGTGTCAAGCACCGTTCCGTCCAGATCAAAAATACAAAGCTTGACCATTCCGATCCCCCCTTTTTCTGCCTTTATTATATCACAAGCACGTTCAAAATGCAACCGTTACCCATCAAAGAGTCAAACCTGTAGGTACGAGTCTTTGATGGGTAACTTTCTTCTTCATTTTTTGACTTTTTTTCAAAACCCCGTTTCTTTTTAGATGGAATTATGATATAATAGAATAAATATAGGAAAGGTGCGTGCATTCGCTATGGCAAAATTATATTTTAAATACGGAGCCATGGGCTCCTCCAAGACCGCGCAGGCGCTGATCACCAAGTTTAATTACGAGGAGCGCTCCATGAAGGTCTGGCTCATCAAGCCCGCCCTCGACGACCGCGACGGTGAAACCGTGCTGCGCTCACGCATAGGTCTTGAGGCGGATTGCACCCCCATTCCCGTGGAAACCGACTTGTACGAGCTGTTTGTGGGCGAGCACGCGGACGCCGACGTGATCATCGCGGACGAGTGCCAGTTCTTTACCGCCGCGCACGTGGAGCAATTGCGCCGCATCGTGGACGTGCAGAACATCCCCGTTCTTTGCTTTGGTCTGCGCGCCGATTTTCTGTGCAATCTCTTCCCCGGCAGCCGTCGACTGTTTGAATTGGCGGATTCGATCGCGGAGATCAAGACCATCTGCTCCTGCGGCAACAAGGCGATCATCAACGCGCGCATTGACGAGGCGGGACACGTTGTGACGCAGGGCGAGCAGGTGCTTCTCGGCAGCAACGACCGCTATATTGCTATGTGCCACAGATGCTGGCAAAATCAGATCCAATCTCAAAAAAAAAACGATCAGTGAGGTATCAGACATGAGCATTGAAGAAATTCTTTCCAAATGTGACCATACCCTTCTCTCCCAAAGCGCTACGTGGGAGGACATCAAGGCGATCTGCGACGACGGCATCCGTTATTCCACGGCGTCGGTCTGCATTCCCGCCGCTTACGTCAAAGAAGCAAAGGAGTACGTGGGTGACAAGCTCGCGATCTGCACCGTCATCGGCTTCCCCAACGGATATTCCACGACCGCGACCAAGGTGTTTGAATGCCGCGATGCGCTGGAGAACGGCGCGGACGAGATCGACACCGTGATCAACGTGGGCTTCCTTAAGGCCGGCCGCTACGACGAGATCCTGGACGAGCTGAAGCAGCTCAAGGCGGCCTGCGGTGACAAGATTTTGAAGGTCATCATCGAGACCTGTCTCCTCTCCGACGAGGAAAAGATCAAAATGTGCGAGCTGGTCACGCTGTCGGGCGCAGACTACATCAAAACCTCCACGGGCTTTTCCACAGGGGGAGCAACGCGTGAGGACGTAGCGCTCTTTGCCAAATACGTTGGCAAGAACGTGCGTATCAAGGCGGCAGGCGGCATCGCATCCTTAAAGGATGCCGAGGATTTCATCGCTCTTGGCGCCGACCGTCTCGGCACCAGCCGCATTGTAAAAATCGCAAAAAACGAACAGAACCAAACGGGCTATTGATTCTATTTTGAAAACGGAGGAACGGAGCATGAAGGAACGACTGATCATCGGCATTGCAGGCGGCTCGGGCAGCGGCAAAACCACGCTGGCTAAAAACATTGCCGCGCGATTTGGCGACCGTATTTCCGTTTTGCGCCACGACGACTATTACAAGTCACAGCGCAGCCTCTCCCCCGAGGAGCGCGCAAGGCTCAACTACGATCATCCCCTCGCCTTTGACACAGATCTCCTCATCGAGCATCTCGATCTGTTGCGCGCGGGACATGACGTGGACTGCCCGCAGTACGACTACTCGATCCATGACAGAAGCGACGTCACGCGTCGCGTGGAAAGCACCGACGTGATCCTTTTGGAGGGGATTCTGATCTTCGAGAACCGCGAGCTGCTCAGCCGCCTTGACATGAAGATCTACGTAGATACCGATGCCGACGTGCGTATCCTTCGCCGCATCATGCGCGACGTAACCGAGCGCGGACGCACGCTTGAATCGGTCGTTACGCAGTACCTCACCACCGTCAAGCCCATGCACGAGGCCTTTGTGGAGCCGTGCAAAAAGAACGCAGATATTATCATTCCGGAGGGGGGCATGAACCCCGTGGCGTACGAGATCATCATCAACAAGATCGCCTCGTACCTCTCCGACCACAGATAAGGAGTAACCCCATGCCAAAATATGAGGCTTTGAGTCCCGAGAGGACACAGCAAATCGAAGAAGCGCGCAGAACGCACCAATATCCTGCGGTCTCCTTTGACGACCGCCTCGTGGTGCGCCGTCGCGAGCGCGCCAAGGACAACGCCACCGTTTGGCGTCCGACCTTTGTGCACGATATTGATAAGATCATGCACTGCCCCTTTTATAACCGCTACACCGACAAAACGCAGGTCTTTTCTCTTTGGAAAAACGACGATATCACCCGCCGCAGCCTGCACGTGCAGCTGGTCTCGCGGATTTCGCGCACCATCGGCGCGGCACTGCACCTCAACCTTGATCTGATTGAGGCGATCTCGCTCGGGCACGACATAGGTCACCCGCCCTTTGCGCATACGGGCGAATCCTATCTCGACGAGCTTTATTACAAGCACACGGGACGTCATTTTTACCACAATCTGCAATCGGTGCGTGTTCTGGATACGATCTTCCCCTACAACATCAGCCTTCAAACGCTCAACGGCATCGCTGCGCACAACGGTGAGATCGAGTGCGAGGAGTATCATCCCGTTCCTCTTGGAAGCTTTGAGGAATTTGATCGCCTGATTGAATCCTGCATGACCGATCCCGCGCAAATGCAGAACATGGTTCCCTGCACCCTGGAGGGGGCTGTTGTGCGACTTTCCGATATCATTGCCTACCTTGGCAAGGACCGTCAGGATGCCGCGCGCATCAAGCTTGCCGAGGAAAGCACCTTTTTCAACGAGGACATCGGCTCGATCAATGCCGAGATCATCAACAATCTGGTAGTCAACGTCATTGAAAACAGCTACGGCAAGCCCTACATCAAGCTTGACAACAAGCATTTCAAGGCGCTGCGCAAGTCCCGCCTTGAAAATTACACGCGCATCTATAACCGCGCCGCCGAGGTCGCGCGCTTGGATCTGACCATCAAGCCTATGATGGAAAACATCTACGGTCAGCTCATCGACGACCTGAAAAACGACCGCCGCACCTCGCCCGTGTTCACGCATCACATCAATTTTGTAAACGCCGTGCACTACAAGCGCGAAACGCCCTACGAAACGAGCGATCCGCATCAGATCGTGGTGGACTACATTGCCAGCATGACCGATGATTATTTCATCGAGCTGCACGCGTATCTCTTCCCCGAAAGCCCCCTGTGTGTGAAATACAAGGGCTACTTTGACGAATAAAAGAAAGGAACACCCATAAGGATGTTTGAAAAAATTCTGGAACTGATCCGCACCTATCCGCGCATCATCATTCACCGCCACCAAAAGCCGGACGGCGACGCTCTGGGAAGTCAGATGGGACTTTGGCACATCATCAAGGATACCTATCCCGACAAGGAGGTCTATGCCGTTGGTGATATGACACCGCGATACGCGTTTATGGTGGATCGCCCCATGGACGAGATCCCCGACGCGTACTACGAGGGGGCGCTTGCGATCGTGCTTGATACCTCCGCAAAATCCCTCATCAGCGACGAACGGTATACGAAGGCCGACAAAACCGCGCGCATCGACCATCACATTTTTGTGGAGCAGATCGCCGACGAGGAGGTCACCGACACGTCGTATGAAAGCTGCTGCGGCCTTGTCGCGTCTCTTGCAATGGAGGGGAATTTGACCGTCTCCGCAACAGCCGCAAAGGCACTTTACACGGGTATGATCACAGATTCGGGGCGATTCCGTTACGACTCCACCTCGTCCCAGACCTTCCGCGTGGCGGCCTTTTTGATGGAGCGCAAATTTGACACAACGGATATTTACCGCAATCTTTACGCGGACGAGCTGTTTTTCATTCAGCTGCGCGCCAAGTTCACGCTCAAAATCCAAACCACCCCCCACCGCGTGGCATATATCTACACCACCCGCGAGGAGGCAGACGGCTACGGTGCCGACGCGTTTACCCTCTCGCGCGGAATGGTCAACGTCATGTCCGAGATCCGCGGCATTGACACGTGGGTCAACTTTACCGAGACCGATGCGGGCGTTCTCTGCGAGATCCGCTCCAATCGCTACAACATCAACCCCATTGCCGTCAAATACGGCGGTGGCGGTCACAAAAAAGCAAGCGGTGCCACGCTTGCCGATCGGGACGCGGCCATGCAGATGCTCGATGACCTGAATTCTCTTTCAAAGGAGCCCGTATGAACCACGCAGCTATGAAAGCCATTCTTGATAAGATCAAGGAATATTCACGCATTATCATTTTCCGCCACAAGCGCCCCGACGGGGATGCCGTGGGATCAACCAAGGGACTGCAAGCGATTTTGCAATTGACCTACCCTGAAAAGGAGATCTACATCAGCAACATCGACTTCTCGGACTACGTAAGCTTCCTTGGAGACGAGGACGCACCTCTCTGCGATGAATTGTACCGCGACGCGCTTGGCATCGTCATCGACACCGCGACCGCACAGCGCATCTCCAATCCCAAATACGCGCTTTGCCGCGAGCTTGCCAAAATCGATCACCACATCGACATCGACTCCTACGCCGACTACGAGTGGGTCGAGGAGGACAAATCCTCGGCATGCGAAATGATCGCGGAATTTTACCATACCTTCCGAAACGAGCTCAAGATCAACCGTGAGGCGGCAACCTACATCTACACGGGCATGGTCACCGACTCGGGACGCTTCCGTTTCCGCAGCGTTTCGGGCGACACCCTGCGATATGCGGGTATGCTGCTCGACCAAGGCGTAGACCTTGACCATCTGTATGCAAACCTTTACATGAAGGATTTCAACACGCTCAAATTCCAGGCCTACGTTTACAATCGCATCAAGCTCACCGAAAACGGTGTGGCATATCTGTACGTCAACCGTGCAATGCAGGAAAAGTTCGATCTGACCTTTGAGCAGGCCTGCGCCGCTGTTTCCTACATGGAATCCATCAAGGGGAGCCTCATCTGGATCGCCTTTATTGATGCCGACGACGGCAATATCCGCGTGCGCTTGCGTTCGCGCTTTGTTACAATCAACGAGCTTGCCGAAAAATACGGTGGTGGCGGACACGCCTGCGCCGCCGGTGCAACCGCAACCAACGTCAGACAGATGAACCGCATTATCAAGGACGCAGACGCGCTCCTTGGCACTTACAAGGCAGAAAACGAGGATTGGTTATGAGGATCCTGATCACAAACGACGACGGGATCGAATCCCCCGTCCTGCCCCTTTTGGTCGAGTGGGCCGCGCGTCACGGCGAGGTCACGGTGGTGGCCCCCAAGCGCGAGCAGAGCGGAAAAAGCCAGACGATCGACTTTCAGCACGCCGTAGAGGTACGCGAGGTGCCAATGGCACACGCAACACACGCGTACGCGATGGATTCCACCCCCGCCGATTGCGTTCGCTTTGGCGTTACGGGTCTTCACACGACCTACGACCTGATTTTGTCGGGCATCAACCGCGGCTACAATCTCGGTGATGACATTGCCTACTCGGGCACGATCGGCGCGGTGCTTGAGGGCGCGCGCTACGGCATCCGCGGTATTGCGCTTTCCACCGATCCCGACTATCTCATGCAAGCACCCGCGCATTTGGATGCCATTTTTGCGTGGTTCGAGGAAAACCGCCTGCAGGAGAAAAACGACCTTTACAATATCAACATTCCCCCCAAAGCGAGCACCTGCCGCATCACGCGTCAGGGCGGTGTCTTTTACACCGATGAATTTATCACGCAAGGCCCCGACCTCTATTTGCAGATCGGTGAGCCGCTCAATCGCCCCTATGACGATCTCTCGCTGGACATTGACGCGACGCTCAGCGGCTACGTTTCCGTCACACCGCTGACGGCATCGCGCACGGCAATGTCCGTGTTTGAAGAATTGAAGGAGCTATAAAAAAGGATCGATTCCAATAGAGCTGTACTCTTAAGGACAGTTTTTACCTACCGCCAGAAAAAACAGAAACCGCAGATTGATTTTCTGCGGTTTTTGTGTTATAATAGGAGCAGTGACTAAACCTGATTCATCTGATAAACAAAAGTGAAGCTTGAATAAATCAGACAGATAAATAAGAATTTGACGGAGGGATTTTTATGGATGATCGCATAGATAAGCAGTTGGCGTTTTCTTTGGAAATCGATAAAGTGAAAAACATATTTAGGCAAACGCATTTATCGGGTAACGGAAGAAACGAAAACGATGCCGAGCATTCCTGGCATATGGCGGTTATGGCATATCTCTTTAAAGAGTATGCAAACGAGGAGATCGATATTGCTAAGGTAATGCTTATGTGCTTAATTCACGACATCGTAGAGATCGATGCCGGAGATACATATGCGTATGATGCGGAAAGCTTGAAAACACAAAAGGCGCGCGAGGATGCAGCTAAAGAAAGAATTTTTTCCATGTTGCCCGAAGAACAGGCGCGAGATTTTATTGAAATATTTGATGAATTCGAGGCATACGAAACCTCCGAATCAAAATTTGCTCACGCAATGGATAACATTCAGCCGCTCATTTTGAATGATAGCAACAACGGTGGTGATTGGCGAGAGCATAATGTTACGGTGGCGCAGATCTATGGAAGGCAAAGCAAAACAAAATTGGGTTCAGAGCGCTTGTTCGAGGTAACCGACGAAATTATCAAAAGGAACGTCAGAAAGGGCAACTTGAAGGAATGACAAATTCCAATTTGTCGAGAAATATTGAAATGCCAAGCGACAAAAGCCTCCCCTGTGTAAGGGGAGGTGACTCGCGCAGCGAGACGGAGGGGTTGTAAATACGCATATAATATGTCCAAATACAATCCCTCACCGCCTGCGGCGGAGCTCCCTTTACACAAGGGAGCCTCGAGTTAGTGCAAGCCATTTGTTTGCAAACAGACGGAAAATTAGGTTGTTGTCTTTAATTAAGGCATACAAGCACTGCATTTGTGGTCACAACCGCAAGATACGGCATATCTCGAAAGAGGTATGCCGTATCTTTATAAAACTGTCCTTTAGGGTACAACTCTATGGAATCGATCCTTTTTTGATTATGCCGCCATGGGCAGGCGGAACTTGGGAAGAATGGCGTAAAACGTGATCACAGTTGCCGTTTCGGGCACGCGTACCTCGCGCAAGTCCTTCGTAAGCGGTGCCAAAACGCTGGGCACGTAGTCGGTCGGGTTGTAATCGTACTTACTGGAGAGCGTTCCGCCGCCCGTAATGTTGCCAAACATCTCGCCCCAGCCGCCGTAATAGTTGAGATACTCCTGAAAATCGTTGTAGTGATTGTAGGTGTAGAATAAATACTTTTCATTGGGGTCAATGATGCTGTTCTTGTTGGCATCGTAGCGCGTGTAAACGATGCGTGCCGCGCCGCGCGTGATGTTATAGCCGTCGTTGTAGATCGCGGCCATATATCCGGGGTCGCAGGTCGTGCCCGTGGTGCCAATATCCACCTCGTAGTAGTACAGGTCTCCCCCGCAGCCGCTGATGCGCGGCAAAACGGGCTCGTAAGGATATCGGTCGGTGTCACCGCTGAATTTGGAATGGTTGAGGCGCAGATGCTCGCCCCAAATGCTGTTTTGGGGATCTTTTTTCTTGCCCTCAATATAATTGGCGGGCACGTCACCAAAGGCATACAGATAGGCCGCCACCTCCTCGAGCGTGATGTATCCGCCGCCACGGTAGACGCGAAAGACTTCCTCGCCCTCGGTGTTAACCACCACGTAGGTGTTTGCATCGGGATAATACGGTTGGCTGTTGCGAATCAAAACACCGCCTGCGGTGGGTTGATCGGGTGCCAGCGTAGGCGCTTGATCGGGCACAGTCTCCGCCCCCGAAAGCTCACCGCGCGCACTTCTCTCCAGCGCCTCGGCGTGGCTGTCGGCAGGGTCGCTGCCGACATAAAATGCCGCGCGCGCTTCCTCGTCAACAGGAATGTCGCTGTCTGGATAGGTGATCTCTCCGTCACTCGGTTGATCGTTCCCGCCCGCGCGCTCGGCCACGACCGTGATCAGGACGGTGTCCTTGCAATCACCGTAGGAAACGCTTACCGCAACGGTTCCCTCCTCTACGGCACGCACAAGCCCCTTGGAACTGACCGTAACAGACGCGTTGGAGGCGCTCCATTCCAACAGCGCCACCGCTTCGCGCGGTGCGTCCGTTTCAAGCTGCAGGGTCTCCCCTATCACAAGCTCCGCACGCTCACAGTTGGTGATTTTCAGGGAGGACAGCTCGATCGGCTCTTGTTGGTTGCATCCAAACAAGGAGCACAGCATCACAAGCACCAGCAGCAGTGCCGCGGCAGAGCGTGAGATTCTTTGCATCATCAATCCTCCCTTCATTTTTCTTCCTATATTTTAACAGATTTTTCGACATTCGTCAATAGCAGAAGTTAAAAAAGAGCAATTAAAACATATGTGTCCGATCGTTGATCTCTAACCTTTTTATGGCGGGCGTGCAAGGTATGTCCCCCTACCTTATAGTCGGTGATAGGTTGGGGATAACGCCGTCTGCGGACGGCTACCCCTCATCCGCCTCGTGTTCACTCGGCACCTTCCCCCAAGGGGGAAGGCTCATAGTGGCCTTTCTTTTAACAACAGTTTTATACATAGCTTAAGTTTTTGCAAAATTAAATTTGATTGTTGAAAGCACAGATTTAAGAAAGCCTTCCCCCTTGGGGGAATGGTGTCATATGCCGCAAGCGGCAAGAGACGGATGAGGGGTAGCCACCGAAGGTGGCGTGAGTCTCTCCCATAGGAGAGCCGGCGCCGCCCGCTTGTTGGGGTCTTATTTTTTTATAGCGGACGTGCAATGCACGCCCCTACCTTGTAGCCGTTTTGCACGGCACTAATTCCGCGGGACGTCGAGGGTGCCGTCCCCTACAAATGACCCGCTTTGTCCGCGCGCACCCTGTAGGGGCGACCATTGGTCGTCCGCTTGTGGATTTTGTTTTTTATGGACGGGCACAAAAAATCCCCCGCGCATTTTTGCGCGGGGGAAGCTTTTTTAATTGGTCACACGCAAATGATTATGCGTAAACAACTTCAATTGCGGTAATTCTTACCTGACCGTTTGCTACGGAATCACTGGTGTTGCCAACACCGAAGGTAATAGATTCAGCGTTCACTTCGACAATCGTGTCAGAAGTAATATTATTGCCATCCAGCGTAAGAACACCGGTGTTCTGAATCATATAAATGATCTTAACAGAAACGATCGTCTTGCCGTTTGCAGCAGTGACAACAATGGAAGGCGTTTCGTTCTGATAAATTCTCCAGTTTTCTCCACTGGTGTAATACTTACCGGTATTGCTACCGCCCGAAACGGTTACTGCAATGTTTTCATCCATAGTAAGCGTAGTATACTTCGTGCCGTTCTCCCAACCGTTGGCATCAGCGTGGTCAGCGATAGAAACAACAACCGTTTCAGTCTCAACATCGGTTCCGAGACCGCAGTTATCGCAGATACCGTCGCCATCATCATCCGTGGGATGGGTCAGAGCGGGAGCAAGCTCAGCGTTACAGCTGGAGCAAACGGATGCCGCAGTGCAGGATGCATCGGTAGCATAATCTGCACAGGTATGGGAAGAAACAAGCGTTGCAACGCTATCCTTCGCGATCTGATTTGCCGATCCGTAGAACGTAATCGTACCCTCTACAGTGATAACATCACCAATATACACAGGCGCTTCATGCGTGGGCTTGGTTCTGTATGCAAGGATTCTGTCACCATTGTCATCTTCAATGTAAACAGCGATATTTTTGTACGTATCGTTCCATTTCTCATAAATTTCAACAACCTTACCCGTCAGAACGACCTCGGTGCCCTCAGCGGCGTTCAGCGCGTCTGCGATGGTCATGCCGCCGGGAGTAGGAGTAACATCGTCGCCTTCGCCGCCGTCGCCTGCAGGCTCAGCGCCGAGCCAACCGCTCTTCATCTGAGGAGTGTCGTTGTACTGACCGATGATACCGTAAACGGTGATGGTATCACCGACTGCGGGCTTGGTCTCCATCTTATCAAAGCGAGTGCTTCCATCTGCGCTGTAGGTGCCGTAGATGGTCAAAATGTTGCCGTCGGCATCCTTGATTCTCATGTTGCCGTAGGTGGTATCGTAAATTTCAACGATCTCACCGGTTACGTAGTACTTGCCTGCGGTGTAGGTGTTGTGTGCCTTGGATGCACCAAGTGCGATTGCATCAACGATGGACAGAACGGAATCTGCCGCGGGATCGTTGTTTACGGGAGGCTCGGGATCGTCGCCACCCTCGCCCGCAACAACGGAAACGAGATCGGGATAATCAAACTCAACCTTACCGTTATAATTCTTGATTACACCGGTTACGGTGATGGTGTCACCGATCTTGAGCGTCTCAGCACCGTCGCCGGAGAGACGGAAGCACTGAATGGGCTTGTCGGTAAGACCTGCTACCACGATGGTAACGGTGATGTTACCATGCTGTTCGGAATAAGCATAATCAACGGTCGTGATTACACCGGTCAGGGTGTATTCATGTGCGCCGGAAAGGGTTGCACCTGTCTCAAGCGCATATGCTGCGTTGACGATTTCTTCGGGAGTCTCGTAAATGGTGGGAGCATCGGAGGGAGCCTGTGCCTCGGCATCTTCCTTCAAAATCAGCTCTGCGGGGAACTGAGAGACACCGCTTGCCTCGGGAGTCATGAAAGTACCGTCGGAAATGCAGAAGGTGTTGTAGGAGTTATACGTACCAAACACGTAGCTGCCGCCGTCGATTGTGGTGAACCATGCGTTGCAGTCTGCCTTGTAGGTCCATACGGTGCCTTCGGTTGCGCTGTAGTCCAGACGCTTGCTGGGACCGGTAGGGGTGTCCTGCAGATATGCTCTTACATAGCTCTTAACACCGTCGATCATGGTGTAGAACTTATAGCCCTCGCCTACCTTTTCAGCGTAGAAGTCGGGCGCTGCGGTGGGGTCGGCAATACCCTGATAGTACTTGCCGCCGGTGATCTCGTGAGACACGTACAGCACCTGATTCAGGGAAGCCTGCTTTAAGTAGATCTTGTATGCTACGTTTTCCTCGGGCTCACCAATCAAGCCGGAGTTGTCAACCACGGGAACCACGCGGTTGAAGGACTTGGAAACGCTCGTGCCGTCGCCCGCCTTGATGGTAGCGGTCAGCACGTAGGGGATCTCCTCCTCGGTCACGTCGGGAACGTCTACGGTGTAGAAGCCGTTCTTGGAGCTCTCAACGATCTTGATCTGATCGTTGTTGACCGACCATGTAACGGTATAGGTCACTTGGTCGAGAACGACCTTTGCAACTACGTCGTAGTCAACGGGGGTCTCTGCCGCCTTATCCTTATACAAGCTATTCAGATAAGCGGCCGCTTCTGCAACGGCATACACCACATCCTCTTCGTCCTTCGGCGTGTCACAGGCCGTGAGCATCGAGAGGCAAAGGATCATTGCCATTACGAGAGCTAAAAACTTTTTCATGTCTTTTTTCTCCTTTTATTTATATTTTTTGGGATTACTGAATGTCAACGTCTTCCAAAGAGAAGAGCTTGATCTGGTATTCGCCCTC